>WSZX01000142.1 GCA_013139935.1 Ardenticatenales bacterium | reverse complement strand
TTGCTGCAGCACTCGCCGGGCCCAGGCTCGCCGGCTGGCGGCCGGCATCCATGTCAATGTCTCGTCATATGGCTCGATGACCGTTTCTGGCGCAACCAGCCCGTATTTGGCGGACAGGATGTACCATTCGTCAGCGACCTGCCTGGCATACGCAGAGGCCTTTTGGAACCAGTGCGAAACATAAAGGTCCCGTCCCGGCAGGGCCCAAGATTTCTTTTTGCCCACACAAGCCACCAGGGCGATCTTTCTCTGCGATGGAGATGTCTGGCTCATAGCGCTCCTCGCCTTGCGGCCTCATTGTGTATCCAAACTGCCCCGACCGGAGTCCGGTTCCAAGTTCATCGGCCGGCCCGGCCCGACTCGTTCCCGCCCGAGGATCATTCTAGCACAGAGGCCGTTCCGCAGCAACTGGAGGAGCGACGCTGTCAACGGCATGTTCCTGCCTGCGAATCGCATCCAGCTCCTCGACCAGCAGTTCCGAGTCCGTGCCCTGCTGTTCCGGGATCGAGGGCCGCCAGCAATCGGTGGCCCAATGGATGGACGATTCCTCTGCCGGTGCGGCGGGTGCGCCGGCGGATGGCGCACCGCCCGCGATTCTGATGTTCGATCCTATTCGTGGCCGCTAGATTTCGGATTTCTGAGAGAAATCTGAAATCTGGACACTCCACAAAGCACGGGGATACCGCGGGTCGGGGCTTGGGCTCGCGTATGAACCTGAACCCAGGGAAAGGTATCTTGTCGCTGGTACTGCGTATCACGGCCCAGGGTCATAACAGCCAGAGCCAGGCTGCGGCCGGCCTGTTCCAGATTGGCGGCCGACACATTGGCCAGTGTATCGGTTGGGAGCCGCGAATGCTCCTGCCAACCCTCCCAGAGCAGTCTCACCATGGGCGCCTCTTGCCCGCCCTGCAGAAAAGGGTTGCTCTGATCATAGATCACACCGATGTCCATGTCGTTGCCGGCCCGGACCACGTCGACTCCCATCTGATCGGCCGCCTGCTCGGCGAGCGACAACCAGACTTGCTCGTCGTCCGAGTCCTGGCCGAGCGCCGGTACCGGCAAGGCAGCCGTATGGCGGCCTGGATGTCCTGCTCAAGCCTCGAGTCAGTCACAATTCTCCCTTGACGCTTAAGCCGAATTGACCCCGCCGAGGGCCGCCACGATGATCCACACGCCGGTCGATTCATCAAGCACTCCCCAGGGAGTCTATCTCCACGATGGGTGGGGCACTGGTCAACAGATCAGGGTCCGAGTCGCGGACGGGTAGCGTTTCAGGGATAGGCGTCCAGCGTCAGGAACAGCGGCTCACCGACGGAGTCGTCCACAATCACGTGCGGAAAGGCCGGGTCCTGGTCGGGAGATGCACCGGCGCCATGGTACATCTCCAGGAACTCGGGGACAGCAAAGACGACGTCATGCATGTAGACCCGCTGCTGATCCTCAGCCATCATGGCTGCTTCCTGGACGGAGACGAGGTCGTCAGCATCGGCGTCGGCATCGGGGTTGCCAAAAGCGGCCGCGAAATAGTGGGTATAGACCCCACCAATGATCGGCAAACCTTCCTCTTCGAGGCCGCTCCAACCGTACTCGTCCCCGGCCACCGATGCGATAGCGAGATACGGCTCCGTATCGGCCGAGACGGCGCCGGTATAGTTGGCGGCCTGGCAGGAATCGATCACCAGCAAGCGTCGATGGCTGGGAATCTGCGCCCACTCGGGGGGAAAGAAACCGCCCCAATTCAGGACATCTCGCAGATACCGGCCGTGCGCCGCCACGTACACTATTACGACATCATCCTGATCCGCCTGCTCCGCCAGCCAGTCGAGGCCTTGTTCCAAAGCCTGGCTGTCGAATTCACGCAGGTCGCGGATCTGGTCTGGGTTCCAGCCGGAATCGACCAGCACCTGGCGCATCTGGGTGATGCCGATATGGTTCACCGGCAGGTTGGTCATGTCCACATCGTCATAGTCGTCCTTTTCGGCCAGAACCGCCCAACCCAGCACCACGCCGTCGCCTGCGGCCGGTGTCCGGCCAAGCTCGGTGTCGATATAGTCCTGCACCACACGTTCCAGGATCCCAAGCGGCACACTGCCGTTGCCCAGCACCACGTTGTGGAATTCCTTGAGCTCGAACCGGTCTCCCAACTCGTCCATCGCCCTCTGGCGCAGTTCCAGCATCTTTAGCATGCCGATCTTGTACCCGGTGGCCTGAGCTGGCATCACCACATAGCGATCGACCTCGTGGGACCAGTGGCCGGCCGGGTCGCCCAGAGCATCGCTCAGGTATGCCCTGGCTTGCTCACGGGTCCAGCACAGGTCGTGGATGCCGGTATCCACGACCAGGCGCACGGCCCGCAGCAATTCAAGCTGGAGCCGGCCGATGTTGCCATAGGGATCATCTTCGTACAGACCCAACTCCCAGGCCAGCCGCTCGGCGTAGAGCGCCCATCCCTCCGCGTATGCGTTCAGAACCACCTCGTTCCTGAACCTTGGCAGCTCCAGGTCCTGCGCGATAGCTATCTGTAAATGGTGGCCTGGGATCGCCTCGTGATAGGCGATAGTGGGCATGGAGTACCTGGGCCTCCACGTGCCCAGCAAGTTGACGTGATAGGCGCCCGGGCGGGAACCATCGGAAGCGCCGGGCACATAGTAGCCGCCAGTCGGGCCACCGATAACCACCACCTCGCGGGTGGGCCGGAGATCGAAAACGGCATCGGTTCGCTGGTCCGCCCCCGCGATCAGCGCTTCGACTGCCGCAACGTACTCGTCCTTCCCGTTCTGGCTCGAGATGTTGATGAACCCGCCATCGTTTACAGCGCGGGCCATCAGTTCGCCCAGGCTTTCGTCCTGCGGGTAGCCCAGTTCGGCAAACGCCTCGCGGATCTCTCCCTGGATTCGGGCGACCTCGGTCAGACCGATCCCGTGGACTTCGGCCGGCGTCAGGTCGGTGCTGGTCTCCCGGCGCAGCAGGTAAGCATAGTACTCGTCGCCGTTGGGGAATCTGCACAGGCCCGCCTCGTCGCCAGCGATGCTCGTGAGCTGATCAAGGTAGTCGAGGAGCTGAACGTAGGCAGCGATGAAGGATTCCTCGATCTCTATGAGGGCAGCGTCGAGGAACGCCTGCATTTCTGATGCGCTCAGGTCATCCAACTTTTGGACCCCCTCGCGTAG
>WSZX01000479.1 GCA_013139935.1 Ardenticatenales bacterium | reverse complement strand
GTGCGGAAACGAATCGTTCCAGTGCTCGCTCCTCCCCCCACGCGGCCGGTGGTTCCGTTTGTGAGAACCGTTCACGATCGGGCGGTCATCGAAATCATGCGTGGCTGTACGCGCGGCTGCCGGTTCTGCCATGCAGGGTTTGTTACCCGGCCGGTCCGCGAGCGGCCGGTAGCGGAGGTGTTGGCGGCGGTGGATGAACTGGTGGCCAACACAGGATATGGGGAGATCGGGCTGCTTTCGCTATCGAGCAGCGACTATACGCATCTCTCCGAACTGATCAGTGGGATCGAGGCGAGGCATGCCGACTCACCTCTCGGCATCTCGCTTCCCAGCCTGCGCATCGAAACCGCCTCGGCCAACATGCTGCAGGCGACCGGCAAGCGGCGCAGAGGGAGCGCAACCTTTGCCCCAGAAGCAGCGACCGACACGTTGCGCAGGATCATCAACAAGATGATACCGGAGGAACAGATACTGGAGGTGACCAACGAGGTATTCAGCCGAGGGTGGCGCACGATCAAGCTTTACTTTATGATCGGGCATCCGCGCGAGACGTTGGACGACGTAAAGGGAATCGCCGACTTGGCGTGGACGGTGCTGAGGCAGGGGCGCAAACACCACGGGCGGCGAGCGCGCGTCAACCTCGGAGTAAGCACGTTCATCCCCCAACCCCACACCCCGTTCCAGTGGCTGGCGATGGACCCGCGACAGCAAACAGAGGCGAAAGTGGCGCTGCTCAAAAAGATGACGGGCGGCCGGGGAGTGGAACTCAAATGGAACGAGCCGGAGCAGACGTTGCTGGAGGGTCTGCTGAGCCGGGGCGACCGGCGACTGGGGGTGGTGATCAAGCGCGCCTGGGAACTGGGAGCCAGATTCGATGGCTGGCGAGAGCATTTCGACCTGGGAGTGTGGGAACAGGCAATGGCGGAGGCTCACCTGACGTTCGCGTTCTATAACCACCGGCAGCGGCCAATGGAAGAGGTATTGCCCTGGGACCACATTGACACCGGGGTTCGGAAATCCCACCTGATCCAAGAGTACGAGCGCAGCCTGAGGGAGGAGACACAGCCGGACTGCCGCGAGGGGTGTGTCGCGTGCGGGATTCTGACGGCATTTGCCGAGTACCGAGAGGCGCTGCCGGTCGGGGCGTGGCAGTGCCCGGAACCGATTGCCCAGGAGGGACCGTGAGCATTGACCGCGACCTCATCCCACTGCTAGCCAGCTATCGCGGCGACGGGGTGTTCAACCAGTATCAGGAGGAGCACCCGGAGCACGATTTGCCCGATGCCGCGGAGATAAGAACCAACAACCTGCGCCGCTATCTGGACACCTTTGGCGGGGCACGCCACATCCTGCTGGCGGAAGCGGCCGGCTATCAGGGGTGCCGGTTTTCCGGGGTGCCGATGACGAGCGAGGCGCAGTTGGTCGAGCCGGGGACACTCTACTGGGCAAGGGGCCAGGGATACACGCGCACCAGCAAGCGTGACCGGCTATGGCGCGAACCTTCGGCGACGATTCTCTGGGAGACGCTGGGGGAGCGGATGGACTGCCTGGTGTGGAACACCTTTCCCTGGCACCCGTACGGCGAGCGGGGGCCGCTCTCCAACCGGGCTCCCCGCAAGGCCGAAGTCGCGTCCGGGATTGAGGTACTTCTCCGCATCCTGGCTCTGTTCCCGGAGGCCCGGCCGGTGGCGGTAGGCCGGGTGGCGGAGCGGACTCTGGACCGACTGGGAATGAAACCGGGGTACATCCGGCACCCTTCTCACGGCGGCAAACCACAGTTCGCGGCCGGAATCGAATCCTTGCTCTTGAAGTAAAGAGCCCAAGGCAGAGGAAATGGAAAAGTTGGCGGTCGCCATCTGCTTGCTCCTTCTCTTGCTGGGGGCGTGCGGACCCGAGTTATCAGCGCAGATAGCGGTGACCGAGGTCGCGGCCACGGCCACGATGTCGGCCAGCATTCGACTGACGGCCGATCACACTCTTCCTCTTACCTGGACCAGCACCCCCCTACCGAGCCGGCCGGAGGTTGCTTCGCCACAGGCGGCACCGAGCACGCCCCTCGCTACCCCACGACCCAGCAGGAGTCCCTGGCCTACGGCAACACCAAGCCAGACCCGCAGGCCACCGACGGCTACTGCAACGGCGACTCCCGCAGCGACCGACACCTCCACACCCGCGCCGACGCGTACTGCGACGCCTGCTGCCACGGGCCCGAACCTGCTGCCCAATCCATCATTCGAGGGGGGCGCGCATCATCTTGACGGCATAGCGGAATTGCAGATACCCAACCAATGGAGTCTCGAGTGGGACGAAGGGGCCAATCCATTTGATCCCGATCCCTGGAATGCCTTCGTGCGGCCGGAATGCCGAGTCCTGTCCAAAGCGTTCCTGCCTGCCCAGGAACACAGCACATTCATCTGGGACGGCGACCATACGGTCAAGATATTCAAGGGCCTGGGAGCGATCAGCTTTCGGCTGACCAGCCATGTGTATCTGGAGGCGGGCTCTTATGTGCTCGAGATCAACGTCTTTCCGGATCTGGTGGTGCACTATCGAACGGACGGCAGCAAGATCTGGGCGCCAGACCCACTCTCGGGTGAGGTGCGGCTGATCGTAGGGAATAGCGGCGGCAGTTGGACCGAGCCCGCATTTGGTGAAAAGAACACGGTGACGCTCGTGTTCGGCATACCGGCCGGGCAGGTGGTTCGCATCGGCGCCGCCATGCGGGGCCGATGGGCGATTGAGAATAATGGGTGGTTCCTGGACGACTGGTCTCTGCGGCGTATCGAAAGTCCGCCTTGACCTGGCCACGAGGCCGGGGAGTATAGTGCATCTTTCGGTTTGCTGCCAAAGTAGGCCAACTGCACAGCGGTACCTTGAATGAGAGATTGGCGGTACTGGCGGAATCTTCTTCTGTTCGGTGTGGGCCTGCTGGCGGTCGGTCTTGGCGGCTCTATCGCCCGCCTGGCCCATCAGAGCGCGATGAACCTGCTGCAGCCAGCTCGCTCGGTGCGCCAGA
>WSZX01000274.1 GCA_013139935.1 Ardenticatenales bacterium | reverse complement strand
ACCGGTCCGATCAACATATCCTCTGGCACCGGTATGCCGGCCCTCTCCAGGGCGATCTTGAATAGAGTCACCTTCACCACGCTGTACGAGCCACTGGCGCCCCGAACGGCCGCGCGGAGCCGGCCGAGTTCGGGCGTGGACAGACCACGGAATTCAGTGATAATCATCCCGCGGCTGGCGGTGGCAGCCTCCACATACTGCGCCACCAACTCTTTCTTCTTTTCCTTTGTAATAGCCAAACTATTCACACCTCCTTACACAGCAATGAACAAAAAAACGGTCTTTTCCCTACCTGCCAAGGAAAAGACCGCTGCCCGTTCGGCCGGATCGGTCGAACGAGTCCATTCAGGGTCAGTCGGCCTTGGCAGGCGTGTTTAGGCATCCTGTCGGATGCACCTGCTGTCTGGGGCGGACGATTCAGTTGTTAAGCAGCTCACCCGCGACCCGCGGCCGCGAGACGATGGCAAAGCTAGAGCGCCAGTTCCAATGAAAAGAGATCGCTCACGTCCAGACGGATGCCGGGGCCCATCGTCGTTGTCAGTGTCGCTCGTCGGATATAGTTGCCTTTGGCAGCGGCCGGACGCGCCTTTCTAACTGCATCAATCACCGCGGTCAAGTTCTCCAACAGCTCTTCCGGCGGAAAGCGTACCTTACCAATGGGAATGTGGAGATTTGCGGTCTTGTCCAAACGAAACTCAACGCGACCAGCCTTGGACTCTTGAATCAGGCGAGGCAGGTGCTCGGCTTGCGCCACAGTTCCAGCCTTGGGATTCGGCATCAAACCGCGGGGACCCAGGATTCGACCCAGCCGGCCGACCTTGCCCATCATCGATGGGACCGCCATAGCGACATCAAAACCGACCCAACCACCCTGTATCTTTTTGATGATTTCGTCATCGGCGATAAAGTCCGCCCCTGACTGCTCGGCCAACCTGGCGTCGTCTCCCTCAGCGAAAACAAGCACCCGCACCGTCTTGCCTAGTCCATGGGGCAAGACGACGACCGAGCGCACCTGCTGGTCTGCATGACGGGGGTCAACTCCCAGGCGCATATGCACCTCGACCGTTTCGTCAAACTTGGCTCCTCGCACCTGCTGTGCCAGGTTGATCGCATCTATTGGTGAATACTCGCGCTGGCGGTCAATCTGTTCGAGAGCTTCCTGATAGCGCTTTCCGCGTTTGGGCATGCTGATCTCCTCGTGGTGCTAGCGGGCGGTCGGCCCTCCCACAATGCTGTTACTACCGAATATCGATTCCCATACTTCGCGCAGTCCCCTCAATCTGACGCATTGCCCCTTCCAAGTCAATCGCATTCAGGTCCTGCATCTTGATTTCGGCGATTTCCTTCAGTTGGTCCCGGCTGATCGTCCCGACCTTGTCCAGGTTGGGCACAGATGACCCTTTATCGATCCCCGCCGCCTTGCGCAGTAGATCCGGCGCCGGGGGCGTCTTGAGAAGAAAGGTGAATGAATTGTCTTGGTACACCGTAATCTCGGCCGGGACTATGTCTCCCAGCTTGGTGGACGTGCGGGCGTTGTACTCTTTGCAGAACTGCATCAAATTGATACCATGCTGCGCCAGAGCAGGGCCAATGGGCGGAGCCGGGTTGGCTTTGCCCGCCGGGATCTGCAGCTTGATGACAACCTTGACTTTCTTTGCCATGAACTTCTCTCCTCAGTGGTAATTGCGGGCCTCCAGCCCTCCCACGACCATCCGACCTCAGAACCTCACATTCTGTCAACTTGAAGAAAATCCAACTCGACCGGCGTCTCCCGGCCAAAGAATGAGACATATACCCGCACTTTGGCTCGGTCCATGTCGATTTCGCTGACCGTGCCCATAAAGTCGGCAAATGGGCCATCCGTAATACGTACTTTCTGTCCGATCTTGTAGGCCACCTTGACCGTGGGTGCGTCGGCCTCCATTCGCTTCATGATGGCCTGCACCTCTTCCGGGCGAAGGGGAGTGGGATCATTGCCCATTCCGACGAAACCAGTCACGCCGGGGGTGTTTCGTACCACATACCAGGAATCCTCACCCAGAATCATCTGGACGAGGATATAGCCAGGAAAAACGCGCTTCTCGACCGTGCGTCGCTTACCCTCCCTGACCTCGATCTCTTCCTCGGTCGGCACGACCACATCAAAGATCTTGTCCTGCATCACCATCGTCTCGATGCGTTGTTCCAGATTGTGGCTTACCTTGTTCTCATAACCCGAATAGCAGTGAATCACATACCAGGCTCGACCGTCATCCTCCTCCACGATCTCAGGCTCAGGCTCAGGCTCAAGTTCAGGCTCAGGCTCAGGCTCAGGTTCAGGTTCAGGTTCAGGTTCAGGCTCAGGTTCGGGTTCAAGTTCAGGCGCAGCCTCCTCTTCCGGCTCCGCTCCGGCCAGTTCCACCTCTTCCAGTGGTAGGGCAAGCGGCGACTCTTCCTTGTCCTCATCTGGGTTATAGAATGGATTCTGTGATAGGTCGACTTCATCCATGCCCATGCCTCTGGCCCTCGATCTGGTGCAGACTATGACAGAAGCAACTGGAAGATCTGCGTGAATACCCAATCCAACATGCCCAGAAACACAGCAAAGGCAACCGTGACACCCAGGACAATGTAGGTCAGGCGCAACGCCTCATCACGAGTGGGCCAAGTGACCTTCCTTAGCTCTGCCCGGGTCTCGCGCAGGTAACGTATGATCCCAAGTTGTCGCGTTGCCTGTCTCTTTTCTTGTGCTCTAGCCACCGTGATCTCCTTGCTTGCAGAGCATCGTTTCCCGTACATCCAAGACACCGTCCGACGGACGGTGTCTTGCAGATAATGCCGCTAATCAGCTCCACGAGCCGTTTTGGCAGGCGAGGCAGGACTTGAACCCGCAACCTACGGTTTTGGAGACCGTTGCTCTGCCAAATTGAGCTACTCGCCTAGATCGCAGAAGGTATCCACACCCTTCCGACGATCATTATACCAAAAAACAGGGGATTCACAAGAGGGGCCGAGGTCACGGATTCCCAGCCGGCCGGCGGGGGCTCTGCCCAGAAGGTTCTCGGAGTTCCTGCAGGTTGGGAAGGATAATGATCAAGTCGGCCTCCAGTTGTTGGCCTCCATTGTGAAAGACGCCCAGGATGGCTACGAATTGGCCCTCAGCCAGTCTGTCCAGACTGGTGACCTCACCCGTCCGATCCCACACCTTCGTCTGCTCGTCAAAGAGAACCTGGCGTGGACCTCCCGTGGTCGCCAGATCCAACATCCCAGGGTCTATCCGCCGAATACGACCGAGGACGGTTGGCTCACCAGGAATAGGGGGTCTGGCCGGCATTTGATCGGCCGGCTGGTCGGGTGCTTGGCCGGGCGGCAACTGTTTCATGTTGCCCGGTCCCTGGAGCATCAACCCCTCACCCGTCATCCCGTACCGGCCGATGTAGACGCCCAGAGCAAAGGCGGCCACGACATGAAAAAAAAGGAGAGTGGCGACGCCCGCCACCAGCATGAGTCTGCGCGATGTTACCATATCTACCTCTCATTCCCAGTTCAGAATTGAAGCTGCTTCCTCTATGACGAGTTCGGCAAAGGGAACCAGCCGAGCTTGGCCATCCACGAAAGAGGGCCCAGCAAGGGGATG
>WSZX01000309.1 GCA_013139935.1 Ardenticatenales bacterium | reverse complement strand
ACAGCAAGCTGCGAGGTATCAGACCAATCAGGATAGAATCAGAGCCCCCTCGTCGGCCGATCTTCTATGGCTCCGATCGGTGAAGAACCTGGGTTCGGGAGTGGTATCGATACATTCACGGCGATTGAACTCTCTCTTGTCAATTCTATGGAAATTCTTGGCAGCAACGGAAGATGCCCGCAGGTTCGTTGATCGGTTTGTAAGGTGCTATAATGACGCGCGTCTGCACAGCGCTATTGGCTACGTGACACTCATGGACAAGCTAGAGGGCCGTCCGCAAGCGCAGGTTGGCACTTGGCAGGCGCGCGAGAAAAGGACCCTGGCACAGAGACAGGCAGATGCCAAATCTCGTGTTGAGGGCCGGTCAATCGGTGAAATGGCGGCAGCAACATGCGTAGCGTAATGTCCTATTCTGAAGGGCCAAAACTCCATTTGACGCTGAACCCATACCACCACAGCTATCGCCGGAAAGGAATGCCTATGACACATCATTGACTAATATGCATCCGTACCGCCAATGCGGTGTTGAAAACGGCCTGCCTGATATGCAGGGGTTTCAACCCTATTGGCAGACAATGAGCTACTATAAGACGGAGCGGCGACATTCCAGCCTGGGCTACCTGGCGCCCTTGAATACATTGGGAAGAAGCGATCGAAACACAAACCGGAAAACCGACCTTGCCTCACTCAGAGCAGGCACTATCCCAAGCACTTGATAAGAAATACTTCCCGCTTTGAATGCGGAATCAGGTGCACTCCACGTCCGCCAAAGGCCAAGTTGTTTTTGAACAAGTACTAGGCAGCAAAAGGCAGGAAATCTTGGTTCCTGAGGGTCACTACTCACAATAAACACAGCAAAACATGTGCAACTTTTGGAGTACACCCCAGAACGTAGGCATGGCCTTGTTTCGCTCGCCGACCAGCGCGCCATTAGGCGATCTGTCTTCCCCGGAACAGTGCGGCACGGCCAATGGTGTACTCAGCATGATGGGCAGCCTCGGGGTTGACTGGCGAGTGGATTCAGGAGAGCGAGCGAGCTGACGCCGGGCTCTCTTTGGATGAAGAAGATAGCGATCCGACCCGCTTTCTGGCCTATTTCATCGCAGCCATGTTGTTGAAGTTGCACCGCTTTAGAATCAGGGCTAATGTTCAAATAACTGACCCGATCAAAATCGAAAAGGAGTGAAGGCGCATACCGTGCCGAAATCTCATGAAACAACCAGAGATAATTCAAGGGGGAATGGGCGTTGCCATCTCCGACTGGAACCTGGCCAGAGCGGTTTCGATGCAGGGGCACCTGGGGGTCGTTTCGGGGACAGGGATCGCCCTGATCATGATTGCGCGATTGATGGATGGGGACAGAGGGGGCCATATGCGCCGGGCGTTGAGCCATTTTCCCTTTCAAGAGTCGACCCAGCGCATTCTGGATAACTATTATGTGCCCGAACCAGAAACCCCACAGCCGCCTTACAAGCGCGCGCCGATGTGGACCCTCAACCCACCCAAAACGCTGAATGAGCTGACCGTCGTTGCCAACTTTGTCGAGGTGTTTTTGGCGAAAGAGGGGCATCAGAACGCGGTGGGGCTCAACCTGTTGGAGAAGTTGCAGATGCCGGCGATGGCCTCTCTTTACGGGGCGATGCTGGCGGGGGTGAACTTTGTGATCATAGGAGCCGGCATCCCGGTGCAAATTCCCGGCATCCTTGACAAGCTGGCTGACCACCGGGCGGTCAGCTACCGGCTCGATGTAGTGGGGGCCACTGGGGAGGATGATTATCGCATTCACTTTGATCCCCAAGCGATCTTCCCCGGCGTCGTGGAAAACATGGGCCGATTGACCCGCCCTTATTTTCTGCCGATCATCTCCTCGGTGGTGCTGGCAAAGGCCCTGATCAAGCGGGCAACGGGCAAGATAGACGGCTTTGTCATCGAAGCGCCCACGGCTGGCGGACACAACGCTCCCCCCAGGGGACCGCTGCGCCTGGACGAAAAGGGCCAACCGCTCTATGGGAAGAAAGATGTGGTGGACTTGAGCAGAATCAAACAGCTTGGTCTGCCCTTTTGGCTCGGCGGCGGCTATGACAGCCCAGAGAAACTGCGGCAAGCGCTGGATGCCGGTGCGGCCGGTATCCAGGTAGGCACCGCTTTTGGCTATTGCGCCGAATCGGCCATGGATGAAAAACTCAGAAGCCGCATCATCGATCAAGTCCTCAAGCAGGAGATGACGGTGCGCACCGATCCCCTCGTCTCCCCCACCGGCTTTCCTTTCAAAGTGGTCCAACTGGAAGGAACACTGTCTGAGCCGGAGGTCTATCGGAACCGGGTCCGGCTGTGTGATACTGGCATGTTGCGACAGATCTACAAGCGAGCGGACGGGACAGTGGGATTCCGCTGTCCGGCCGAACCGGTAGCGCAATACCTGGCAAACGGGGGAAAACTGCGGGATGTAGCCGAAAGGAGCTGCCTGTGCAACAATCTCAGCGCCACTGCGGGCTACCCTCAGCACCGAAAAGACGGCTATGTCGAACCACCAATAGTAACCGCCGGAGACGGGCTTGTGACCATCGGCAAATACATCAAACCGGGCCATCACAGCTATACAATCCAAGATGTGCTTGACTATCTCACCGGCAGCCAATGATTGGCATGCTTCGGCATGGTTCAAGAGCCCGGGAAGTCAGATTGACACTTTCCCCAGGAGTAGGTTGGACTTGCCCGACGGGCAAGTCTTCTCCCGCAAGCTGCCGGCATCGGTAGGCCAACAGCACTCCAGGGAGAAACCACCCAGCCATCGTGCCAGACAGAACGAGTCCGACTGGAAGTACAGGCAAGGCTACTGCGTCCTTTTC
>WSZX01000467.1 GCA_013139935.1 Ardenticatenales bacterium | reverse complement strand
GTCGGTGGCCTACGACCCCGTCACCAACCGCTACCTGGTGGTGTGGGCACGCGAAATGCCGTCGAGCAACTACGATATCTATGGCCGCTTCATTCCCTGGGACGGCATTCCCACCGCCAGCGAGTTCCCCATAGACTCGTCGACCAGCGATGACTCCAGCAGCCCCAAAGTCGCCTATGCCCTGGCCCAGGGGGAGTACCTGGTCGTGTGGGAGGACTACTCTGGCGGCTGGCCGGAGTATAGGGTCAGCGGTCGCCGGGTGAAGGCCGTTGGGGGTGGCTGGCCCGCCAGGTTCACCATTGCCGAGCATGCATCGGAGAATCGGAGAAACCCTCACGTGGCCTACAACCTGGCGCGAAATGAGTACCTGGTGACCTATGACAACATGTACCTCGCCGGCACCAACAACGAGAATATCTACGGGAAGCGTCTGGCGGGTGATGGTACCGTGCTGGGCGGGGAACTGGGCATAGCCGGGTGGCCCGACGATGAGGTGGCCCCTGCCGTGGCCGCCTGCGACGGTGCCGACCAGTATCTGGTGACCTGGACATCGGTGCAATCCGGCGGCAAGAGAGTCTACGCGCGCTTCGTTGACGGCGACGGCACGCTGAAGGGCGTGCACCAGATTGATGATTCAACAACCGACTACCCGTACTCCCCGGCTGCCGTGGACTGCAAGTGGGGAGTCCAGTACATGGTGACCTGGGAAAGGTACGCCGGCGGCTCCCTGGTGGGCATACGGGGCCGTGTGGCATACTCCGATGAGTCGATGGACTCGTCCTTTGAGATTGAGGTCCCTCATTCTCCCCACCGCGAAAGGCCGGCCGTGGCCTGCAGCGATCCCAACTGCCTGGTGGCCTGGGAACACCGGGACGCCTCGGGCTACGCCGAGATCTACGGCCGCATCGTCGGCGAGACCAAGCCCAAGGCCGCCTTCACCGTCAGCCCCGCCGGCGGCGACACCAGCACCCTCTTCCAATTCGACGCTTCCTCCAGCAGCGACCTCGAGGATCCGGCCTCCGCCCTGCAAGTCCGCTGGGACTGGCAGGACGACGGCATCTACGACACCGCCTGGAGCACGACTATTACTGCCACGCACCAATACATGATCCCCTGCTGGGTGGCGAACTCGTTTGCCACCGTGCGTCTGCAGGTGAAGGACACCTACGGCCTGACCGACTCTACTGCCCAGTCGGTGAGCGTCGGGAACACCGGGCCCACAGCCGCCTTCACCGTCATCCCCGCGGTCGGGGACAACAGCACCTACTTCCAGTTCGACGCCTCGATCAGCAGCGACGCTGAGTGCGCGACCTCGAACCTGGAGGCGCGTTGGGACTGGGAGGACGACGGCACCTGGGACACTCTCTGGAGCACGACCAAGACCGCCGGGGTGACGTTCGGCGCCGCTGCATACGGCTGGCAGACCACTCGCCTTGAGGTGAGAGACACTCCCGGCCTGACCGATACCACGTCTGACGGCGTCAAGATCGACCACGCACCCACTGCCGCCTTCACCGTCAATCCCACCAGCGGGAACGTCGACACCGTTTTCCAGTTCGACCCCTCCTCAAGCAGAGACCCCGACGTGAACTACCATTCGCTCCACGCGCGATGGGACTGGGAGGACGATGGCACCTGGGATACGGGCTGGCTCATGTGCTGGCAGATCGTCGGCCACACATACGGCGCCCTGGGCACCTACACCGCCCGGCTGGAGGTGCGGGAGGGTCTCCCCAGCCTCACCGATTCCACGACTCGCCAGGTGCAAGTCGTCAACACCGCTCCGACAGCCGCCTTCACCGTCAACCCCACTACAGGGGACACCAGCACCACCTTCCAACTCAACGCATCCTCTAGCAGCGACCTCGAAGAGCCCCTCACCGCCCTCCAGGTGCGTTGGGATTATGAGAACGACGGCACATACGACTCTGCCTGGAGCACGACCAAGACCGCCAGCGGCGACTACCCCGCTCCCGGAGCCTACACCATCCGCCTGCAGGTGCGCGACAGCGGCGGGCTGACCCACTCCACCACTCACCAGGTGACGGTGCAAGCACCGAGCGCCAACACCGCACCCCAGGCCTCATTCACCGTGACCCCCGCCAGCGGGGACACGAGCACCCTGTTCTCGTTGGACGCCTCCGGTTCCACTGACGCCGAAGACAGCGTCCCTCCCGACGTACGTTGGGACTGGAACAACGACGGCACCTTCGACACCGGCTGGAACACCGTCAAGACCGCCACACATACCTTCAACGCGGCCGGCACCCACACCGTCCGACTGGAGGTGCGCGACACCGGCAGCCTCACCGACGCTACTACCCACCAGGTGACGGTGGCTGCGCGGCGCTTCGTGTACCTGCCGCTTGTCCTGAGGTGAGTGGCTTCCGGTGGCACGCAGGCAAATCGGGATTGCTGCGCCCCCTCCATCTCCGCCGACGGGAGATACGCGGCCTTCTACTCCCGGGCCAGCACCCTCGTCGGCGGCGACACGAATCACACGACTGACGTCTTCGTCCACGACCGGCAGACGGGCGAGACGACGCGCGTCTCCGTGGCTTCCGACGGCACGCAGGCAAATCGGGATTGCTACGCCCCCTCCATCTCCGGCGACGGGAGATACGTGGCCCTCGAGTCCTGGGCCAGCAACATGGTCAGCGGCGACACCAATTACACGGACTGACATCTTCGTCCACGACTGGCAGACGGGCGAGACTGACCGCGAGCAAGCGTGGCTCCGGTACTCGGGTCTCATCACCTCAGTGCGAAAGGGAAAGGCGACCGAGACGCGTCGCTGGCAGTTGCGGGAGGACCGCACTGGTTTTGACCAGGAGACGTTGGTATTGAAGGACTCGGACCAGATCAAGGACCTGCAAAAAACCACATGGCATTCCTGTGGCCGTTCTACACTGTGCTGTATGCCAGCCCAGTACAGTGCACTTGATTCACCATTCGAAACGGGCAGCTATTCTCATATCAAGGGCAACATGGAGAACACAACGCGAGTGACCTGAACACCGCCGACGAGATCGTCCTCTTTTTGCCCCAGCGGAGAGCGCTCCGCCCTTGCACTCAACTTGCCGCACGATGCTGGCTATCGCAAGCTAAAGAACCTGGTCGGCGGCGTCAACGCCTGGGCGCGCACGATAGACCCAACGATGCCCCAGTACTAGCGGCACCGGAGGCCGGCATAGCCAGAGTGGGGCGAATGGGGTACACTGACGGCATCTCTCGGTCAAGGGGACTGATGCTATCCTTGCCCGACGCCCGAGGCGGTGCGTGGACCCGCAGCGCTCGCTGGCGTTCAATCAGGAGCTAGATGATGAACTCCTTGCCCGACGTGACACTGCAGGACATATACCGAGCCCGGAAGCGCGTTGCAGCCATTGCCAGACGAACCCCACTGATCCCAAGTCAGCGGCTGAATGCGCCGGCCGGCATTCATCTCAAGCTGGAGAACCAGCAGGCCACCGGATCGTTCAAGCTTCGGG
>WSZX01000115.1 GCA_013139935.1 Ardenticatenales bacterium | reverse complement strand
GGAGGGCCTCGAAACACAGTCACCACGCCGTTCTCGCTCATTAGCACCCGGCACAGAAGAAACATTCCTTTCCTCCCCGTCCTGTTTTTCTCGCGCCCTCTTCAACGGTGACCCGGATATCGCAGGCGCACCTTCCGTGGCGACCATCATCATTTGATTTGACACGGGGATCGCTACCCGGCGCTCGTGATCAGCGGCAGGTGAACCCGCCACACTATCTCCACCATTCGGAGGGTTATCGTGATGTTCTGAACTGGCTCCTCAACGGTAATGGGCAGCGCGCTGGTCACCGTGAGGACTAATGTGCCTGTAAAAACGCCCAAGTCCGGCCCGTCAGGGTTAACTGACAGATGCAGAGGAGCATGAAAAGAGCCGGCGTCCCCATCCAGAGTCAGCGTGAAGAATGGAGATGAGGCGATCGATGCGCTCCAGCCAAGCGGTTCCAGCGCGTGATTCTGGAGAGTGAGCCGCGTCTCCAATGGGTGTTCAGGGGAGACCTCAGACCAGAAGGTTGTCAGTCCTGACCACTCGTAGCGAGCCGGGACGATGTTCTTGGACATGCTCCGCAAGCTCTCCTCGGCCGCCCGGCCCTTGATGTCATAAAACCCCATCTGATCACAGGAAGGATAGCTATAGAAGCCATAGTTGAACAGGAACATCGGTCCCATCCAGGCATAGCTGGCCTCCGCCCACTCATACGCTCCCAGTAGGTTCTCCGCCTGTTCCTGCTGCGACACGAATTGCCACTGCCGGCCGGCAAGGGACGGATCACCCAGGCACTCGGGCCTTCCGGCGTCATCTGGATCAATGATCCATCCGAACTCGGTCGCCCAGATGGGCTTGTCAACTCTGAACTCATTGAGCATTATGTCCCGCATCGCTTCGACGCCCCGGAAGCAAAAATCGTTGGCCCCGCAATCGGCTGAGCCGGGTGCGGCATCATAGGGCGCGGCAAAACAGTAGGGATGATACCCCAACGCGTCAAAGCACTCGCCCGCGCCGCTCTGGAGCATCTCCCGTAGGAATTCTCGCTCGTCCTGGTAATAGCCTGCGCACCAGTCCACCCCTTCCGCACAATAGCCCTGGTGGCCGTTCCAGGTGAACGGTATGCGGCCGGTGGGGGCCAGACCCGCGGACACGACCATCACTTTCTGATCCGCTCCCTTGATACGCCGGTAAGCCTCGCACAAGACCTGCGTATAATCGGCCGCGCTTGGCGGAGCGTTCCAACCATAATCTGCATCCAGGTTGGGCTCGTTGCCGATCTCCCACGCCTCGATCCAGTCGGCCTCCGTCCGCGCCGTGTTCTCCAGCTCGGCGCCCCACCCGCTCAGCTCGCCCAGCGTCGAACCATCAGCGTGCACTCGTCGCAGTACACGATATGGCAGCCGGCCAGCCGGGGAGCCAAAGACCTTGGCCCAATCAAACCCCATGTCTGCAATGCCCGAGTCGCCGCTATAGGCCGGGTTGACTCCATAACCGATGTGGCTGGGCGAATCTGCCTGCGATGACATTCCGATCAGGACCAGAAAGAGCAGCCCCCATCGGGCCAGGCGCCCACCTGCTTGGCGTCTCATTGATGTACCGTTTCTGGAAAGAGCTCTTACCTGCGCCCGAACTGTCTGGCCAATTGCTCGGCCGGCAAGTGGAGCATCGTCGGCCGGCCATGGGGGCATGTATAGGGTGACTCGCACCCCTCCAGTTGACGGACGATAGCAGACATCTCCTGCTGTGTCAGCACCTGTCCCGCCTTGACGGCCGCTGTCTTGCAGACTCGCATGATGATCTGCTTCTCAATCGTCTTCTGCATCGGTCCCACCCCTCGCTCCAGGTCATCCGCAATCGCCTGTATCGCCGCCGTTGGGTCGACATCGCCCAGTAGAGCCGGTATCCCCCGTACCGCAAAGGTAGTGCCCCCGAAATGCTCTATCATAAACCCCAATCGTTGCAGCACGCCGATGTGCTCTTCCAGCAGCGTGGCCTCGTGAGGGGGGACCTCGACGGCCGTCGTTTCCAGCAGCGTCTGGGTCGGGAGCCCCTCTTCCCGTTGAGCCATCAGCTGTTCGTACAGAATCCGTTCATGGGCAGCGTGCTGGTCGATCAGGAAAATCTCCCCTGGCCCTTCCGCCACGATATAGGCTGCGCCAACCTGACCCACCACGCGGAGCCAGGGGAGCTTGGCTTTCTCAGAGCCGATAGCCTGAAGAGGCTCGGTAGAGTCCTGTCTGGGTTCTAGGCGTTGCCCTGCCACCGCGCCCGGTAGCTCCATTTCTGCCTGGAAACGGGCCACAGGTTGGAGAGAGGCGAGTCCAATGCGGGCGCTGGGCCCAGCACTCTCCCCCTGAGGTGCCCGGCCGGGGTCCGAGTCCACCAGTGCTCGACGTACCGCTCGCTGCACTGCGCTAAAGACATCACGCTTGTCTCGGAAACGGACCTCAGCCTTGGTCGGGTGGACATTCACGTCCACATCGGCCGGGGGGACCTCGATCATGATGAGCGCGACCGGGTACCGGCCCTTCATTAGAATCGTATGATATGCTTGGATCACCGCAAAGGTCAGCCCCTGATCTTGCACCCATCGGCCGTTGACAAACAGGGTGATATGGCTGCGGTTGGCCCGCGACAGGGCCGGAGCGCTGGTATATCCGCTCACGCGGACATCGACCGCCGTGTGTTCGGTACCCGGTGAGGTATCTCCCGCCTTGGTATCTCCCACCCCTAACATCTGACGGGCCGTTTCCAGCCCGTATACGTCAATCAGCACCTCCTTCAACTGGCTCCCACCGGCGGATCGAAAGACCAACCGGCCGTCGTGGGCCAGGCGAAAACGCACTGCCGGATATGCCATGGCATAGCGGGTGACCAGGGAACTGATGTGCCGCTTTTCCGTGCCCTC
>WSZX01000229.1 GCA_013139935.1 Ardenticatenales bacterium | reverse complement strand
CCGCCGTACCCGCGCTCCTGGCTCTGTTTCCCGCTACCAGCCGAGAGCGCTATCGCCATGGTCGGCCACCCTTCGTCATTCCACTCACTCAACACCACCAATCCCACACTCGTCCCCGCCGCATGCCGGATCTGTTCCGCCGCCTCCTCCGCGCGATCGCCCAGGGGCACGTCGACCGTGCCCGGCAGCCCCAACTCGGACGCCAGCCCGGGCCAGTCTACCGCGTGGACCTTCCGCCGCACCACCTCTTTGCTGTGCGTGGCCCCCGTCAACCGTTCGCCGGTCAACCCTTCCGTACCTGCTTCCGCCATCGCCAGGGTCAGCCCCTTTTCCTTCATCAAGGATAGCAGCACCTCTTCCACCGTATCCGTCCCCTCGCCATAGATGTGGATGCCCAGCCGGTCACGGATCTCCTGCGCAATGGGCTCGATCATCGCCTCCGCTTCCTCGGCCGAACTCGCCTTGGCAGTGATACGGATATCGGTCTGCCCGGCGTGCGCCGCCAGCCCCACCGTGGGGTTGGAGAGCCGTTCCAGGTCGGCGATGACCGCATCGATCCGGCTCTCGCCAATTCCTGCCGTCCGCAGATTCCGCGCCACGATGACGGCCGGCGCGCCCATTCTTTCTTGCAGATATGGGATCACCGAGTGCTCCATCATATGAATCATCTCACGAGGAACCCCGGGCAGGCTGATGATCCCTCCCCGCTCCGTCTCCACGATAAAGCACGGAGCAGTGCCGACCGGATTCTCCAGCCCGATCGCCCCCGCCGGAACGTACGCCTGCTGCCGGTTGTTGGGACTCATCCTTGTCCCCCATCGGCTGAAACGCTCTGCAATCTGCTCCAGCAGATCCGGACGGAACTGCAGCGGCCGTCCGGTTGCTCTCGCAACCGCCGGCCGGGTCACATCATCCACCGTTGGCCCCAGGCCGCCGGTAGTGATCACGATGTCGGCCCGGTCCATTGCCGCGCTGATGGCGGCCGCCGCTCGTTCCTCGTTATCGCCCACAGTGGTGAGGTAATAGAGGTCCAACCCAATATCACGGATGGCCCGCGCGAGGTATGCCGAGTTGGTATCGACAATCTCTCCCAGCAGCAGTTCAGTCCCAATGGTGACAATCTCAGCATTCATAGCGCTATCCCCGCGTGCATCGTCTACTCCAAACCGTCATTCTATCACAAAGCCGCTGCCCCGGCACATCTGCCCCGCCCGCGCCGGGCTCCTATCCCACAACCTCCGCGCCCGCATGCGCAGTTCCACATTCTGCGGTAACATTGAGCTGAGACAAACCAGGAATCGACGCCATGAAGATCGGAATGCTGACCGACGTCTACAAGCCCGTCATCAACGGGGTCACGAACTCCATTTCGCTCTGCAAGCGCGAGATGGAAGCCGCTGGCCACGAGGTATACGTTTTCACCTTTGGCCACCTCGACTATTCTGATACCGAGTCCCGGATCATTCGGTCGCCTGACGTCCCTCTCTCCGATACCGGATACCACCTGAGCCTGATCTACTCCCGTCGAGCTCGGCAACAACTCCGGGAGATGGATATCCTGCACACCCACCACCCATTCATCAGCGGCCGGATCGCGACCCGCTACGGCCGACAGTTCGATCTGCCCATCATATTTACCAACCACACGCGCTACGATCTCTACCTCCAGGCCTACCTTCCACTCGTGCCGCCCGCATTGACCAACATGGTTCTGCAAACCTTCTTGCCCGCATTCACCGCTCTCTGCGACCTGGTAATCGCGCCATCGGCCCCGATCAGGCAACTCCTGCTTGACATGCAGGTCACCAGCGAGATCACCATCATCCCCAACGGGATTGATCTCGACCGCCTGTACTCTCCAATTCGACGCATCACGCGAGCCAAACTCGGCATGCCTGACGATGCTACCGTACTTGTCTACTGCGGCCGCCTCGGACCCGAGAAGAATCTGGAGCTATTGCTCCAGGCCTTTGGCGGCGCTGCCATGGCGGTCCCCAACGCCTACCTGGTGATAGTTGGCGGCGGACCGCAGGAAGATGCCCTCCGCGAGGCGGCCCGCGAGCTTCCGAGAGTTCGTTTTACCGGGCCCGTCGACTATGACGCCGTGCCGGCTTATCTGGCAGTGGGCGACATCTTTGTCACCGCTTCGGTCACCGAGGTTCACCCTCTCTCCGTCATCGAAGCGCTCGCGGCCGGCCTGCCCGTATTGGGTATCCACTCACCGGGCATCAGCGACACTGTCCGCGACGGCGTGGATGGATACCTCGCCGACCACAACCTCGCCGCCTTAACCGCAATGATGGTGCGCATCCTGCTCGAACCAGAGCGGCGGCGTACCATGGCAGCCAACGCCCTGGAACAGAGCAGAAGATTCAGTATCGGCACCACGGTGGCCGCCATGCTGGCCCATTACGAAAGCGTGATCTCTGCAGTTCAGAGCCGGCCGCCCAAGGCAAAGCTCTGGCAAGCACTGGCTCACGAGGTACGGCAGGTGCTCGGTGACTGACCCGCGTCGGCAACTCGGCCGCTGGGGGGAAACCCTGGCCGCACGCCGGTTGCAGGCGGCCGGCCATCGCATCGTCGAACGCAACTACCGCTGCCCGGCCGGCGAGATGGATCTCGTGACCACGATTGGGGACCAATGGGTCTTCCTGGAGGTCAAGACGCGACGGGGAGACGCGTACGGCCTCCCGGAAGACGCCATCACACCGGCCAAGGCTGCCCGCCTCCTGACCATAGCCGAGAGCTATCTGCAGGCACATGGTCTGGTGGACGTTGATTGGCGAGTGGACCTCTTTGCCATTGAGCTGGATGCCAGCGGTCGACTGCTCCGAACCGAACAGATCGAGAACGCCGTGACGGGATGGTGATGGCCGGCTGCCCGCCCCTCTTGGTCACCATCGTGGGCCCCACGGCCGCCGGCAAGACCGAACTCTCGCTCGAGTTGGCAGAGAGCGTGGGCGGGGAGATCATCTCGGCCGACTCCCGGCTGGTCTATCGCGGTATGGACATCGGCACCGCCAAACCCACCCTGGCCCAACGAACTCGCGTCCCCCATCACCTGATTGACATCGTCGATCCGGACGACGTACTCACGTTGGCCCAGTATCAAAGGCGTGCCTACGCGTCAATTGATGCTGTCACCGGCCGGGGACGACAGCCCATTCTTGTGGGCGGCACCGGGCAATATGTGCGTGCGGTAGTGGAAGGGTGGGGCATCCCAGAGGTACCCCCGGATCATGGATTGCGGGCCGAGTTGGAAGAGTACGCCGGGCACTATGGGGCGGATGCGCTCCACACTCGCCTGTCAAAGCTGGATCCAACCGCCGCAGGCCGAATCGATCCCCGCAATGTGCGCCGGGTCATACGTGCCCTGGAGGTGACGTTGCTTGCCGGCCGGCCGATCAGCGAACTGCAAGCCAAGTCCGCGCCTCCCTACTTGATCCTCCAGATCGGCCTTACGCGCCCGCGGCCGGTTCTCTACGAGCGAATCGACGCGCGGATCGACCGGATGCTGGCGTCTGGCCTGTTGGAGGAAGTGCAGCGCCTGGCTTTGGTCGGCTATGGTTGGGATTTGCCCGCCATGTCCGGCCTCGGCTACCGGCAGATCGGTCTCTACCTGCAAGAAAAGGCAACGCTGGAAGAGGCCGCTCAATTCATCCGCCGGGACACGCGCCGTTTGGTCCGGCAGCAGGGCACCTGGTTCCGCCTCGCCGATCCCCACATTCACTGGTTTGATCTGGAACAGGTGGATACCGGCCGGGTTGTGTCATTCATCCAGGCATGGCTCGCCAGTCCGCGTTCTCCCCACCCCGCCTGAGCCCGCCTGAGATCCAATCCACCATGCAGATGCTGCCTCCGCCAAGATTCTGGGCCATCGGCCGGTTCAACCGCAATGCCCAACTCTTTCTCATCTTGGCCGTCATCCAGGGGATCGTCTTTGGCATCTACCTCCTCTTCCTCAATCTCTTTATCCTTGCCCGAGGTTTTGACAAGGATTTCCTGGGTCTGCTTACCGCCATCCCTGCCTTTGTCGGGCTCGTATTCGCCTTCCCCTCTGGCGCACTCTCCGATCGCTTCGGCCGGCGATCGGCAATGATCTGGGGAACCC
>WSZX01000202.1 GCA_013139935.1 Ardenticatenales bacterium | reverse complement strand
CAAACTAACGGTCAGGTGGATGCATTTGTGCAAAGTGTGGGAACTGCTGCATCGATCCGTGGCGTTTCTGAAATCTTGAAAGAGAAGAAACCATCTATGAAGGTCTTTGCTGTTGAGCCGGCCGAGTCCGCAGTACTATCTGGAGAGGGATCAGGAGCTCACAATATAGAAGGTATCGGAATTGGATTCGCACCTCCCCTATGGGATGCAAAGGGTGTTGATGAAATCCTACGCGTATCAACAGAGGATGCCAAGGCAATGGCCAGACGTCTAGCAAGCGAGGAAGCTCTCTTTGCAGGCACATCCTCAGCCGCGAATGTCAAGGCAGCCTTGAGCGTAGCTGAAAAGCTTGGTCCAGGTGCGACCGTTGTGACACTCATGATTGACTCTGGATTGAAATATCTCAGCACGGACTTATACCGGAGTAGCTAATTGCAGGTTTGGTGATCAAAGCGCCCCAACCTCTCGCTGGAGGCGGCCGGGGGTGCTGCGCGAATTCCAATTGATGATGGTCAGTGGTGCTGGAATACCAAGAGATGATCCATCCCCCGGCGCCTGAACTAGAAACCGTTAGGCTGAGGCCCGACTCTTAATCGCGGATCGGCCGAAGTATCCAATGTGATTGTCTTGCACTAGAGGGAGGCTATCTATGACAACCAATAATGACGCTCATGACAGTATTCTCATTCGTCTCCATGCCATTGCCAGCAAGCTTGAAGGGGAAGGTCAATACAATGTTGCCAAGCTTGCGCGCGCAGCGGCAGATTCACTTCTTCGAACGGCGGCATATCCAATAGAACTGCCGGTTCAGAAAGATAAGCTGGCAAGCGAGGTCCATGGGATAGCCGCCAGGCTAAGCGACCTGGAAATGCATGTGGACCTTGTCGAATCGCTCAAAGCTGGAGCCTCAGCCATTGGCGAAGGACGTCTCCCGATGCTTGAAGACACACCCCATCCGTTTGTATGCAGAACGTGTGGTCATGTCGAGCTGGATCTGCCCGGCCGCAATTGTCCGCGGTGTAATGCGTGGCCTCGGACATTTCAGCGATATCTCCCTGTGTATTGGCTCGATGCCATGGACCCATTTGAGGCGATGAATTGTTTGTGGAGGACTCCAGATGAGGTCATGCGATTCATCAATGGGATCGGAGAGGACGAGTTGTGCCGAGAAGTCGTTAAAGGCGAATGGAGCATCCGCAACCTGCTAACCCATCTGCGGGATGCGCAGGGTGTTCTTGATTTCCGTGTCAATCTACTGATCGAAAAGGACAATCCGACCATTGAGTCAAAGGCGGTTTTTGAATGGGCAAAAGCCGAGTCGGAGCGCCCGGCATCATCGATGGAAATCTTTGACTCCTACCTTTCCTCTCGTCGCAAGACACTGGAAACCCTGCGCGGAATCCCTCTTGCAGACTGGTGGCGAAAAGGCCGGCACGAGGAGTTCGGGACGATTAGCATAAAGCAGCAAGCGAGCTATTTCGCGACACATGAACTTGCACACCTGCCACAGATTGAATTCCTTCGAGAGCGATTAACCGCCAGCTAGCCTCTTGCGATGACCCAAACGTGCCGGCCGCATCAGCCTAGCCACTCGCTGGAGGCGGCCGGGGACGCGGCGAGATTGGCTGACAAAGTTGTATAATGGGGATGCTGGGATTGCCGGCGATGGCCCGTCCCCCGGCGCCATAGTCCGGGGCCGTCATGCGGCACGAGTTGAAGGAGGAAGCGAAATGAAACAGCACTTGTTTGTCACCATGGCCACTGTGTTGATATCAACGGTCGTGCTACTTGCACCGCCCTGGCAGGGGGATAGAGTCGACGCTGACGATTCCCAGCCGGCGCTGGTAGCTCGTGCTCTCGACGCCACACCTACGGTAAGCGGGGTCACTTCTTCGGCGGCCGCCCCTAACGATTGGCTCTATCCGGGTGGGGCTGAACTGGCGGACACAGGATCGGCCGATAGCGGCATGGCCGACGGTTGGGTGATCCAGCGCGTGGACTTTTCCAGGCGCTTTCGCGACATGACCGACCGCAGCCTCCAATTGGATGCTGAGGGGGATCCACACATCGCCTACGGCGACAAGCACCTGTATTACGCCTGGTATGATGGGACCTGGCACGTAGAGACCGTGGATGAGTCCTACGGCGTCGGCCTGTTCGCCTCTCTGGCCCTGGATGAAAGCGGGTATCCCCACATCAGCTATTACGACGAGGCCAACGGCGACCTAAAGTACGCCTACCAGGACGCCACCGGCTGGCACATCACCACGGTGGACAGCGAGGGGAAGGTCGGCCTCTACACCTCTCTGGCCCTGGAAGCGACTGCGCCTTACACGCCTCACATCAGTTACTCCGACTATACCCACTACGACTTGAAGCACGCCTACCAGGACGCCACCGGCTGGCACACCGAGACCGTGGATAGCGCAGGGTATGTCGGCTACCACTCCTCCCTGGCCCTGGATGGGGACGGCTATGCCCACATCAGCTACTTCGACTACACCCACGTCGACCTAAAGTACGCCTACCTGGACGCCATTGGCTGGCACACCGAGACCGTGGACGGCGGAGGGAGTGTTGGCTATTACACCTCCCTGGCGCTGGATGGCAGCGGCTATGCGCACATCTCCTACACGGATGCAGCCAACTATGATCTGAAATATGCTTACCAGGACGTCTCTGGTTGGCACACCGAGACCGTGGATAGCGCAGGGGACGTAGGCCGGTACACCTCCCTGGCTCTGGAGCCGGCTGCGCCCTATACACCCCACATCAGTTACTACGACAGCACCAAAGACCTCCCGGAGGCCGGCGTGAAACACGCCTACCAGGATGCCGAGGGTTGGAATATCGAGACTGTGGATAGCGGGTTCGGGTCTGTCGGCCTGTATACCTCCCTGGCCTTGGATGAAAGCGGCGATGCGCACATCAGCTACTACGGCCTTAACTACCTGAAACACGCCTATCGCGACGGTCTCGACTGGCAGACCGAGACCGTGGATAGAAAGTGGGATATGGGCAGCCACAGCACCTCTCTTGCGCTTGACGGGAGCGAGAACCCTCACATCAGCTACTGGGAGAGCGGCAGTAACGGGTATCTAAGGTACGCCCGGTGGGATGGTCAATGGTTCACGGAGACGGTGGACGACGGTGGTGGCTATTATAGCTCCCTTGCGCTTGATGCGAGTGGAAACCCTCGTATCAGTTACCAGTACATCACTCGCCAAAAAATCAAGTACGCGGAATGGGATGGCAGCCAATGGAACCTTCAGGACGTTACCAGCAGTGGGGGTGGAGGCCGGTTCACCTCCCTGGCGCTGGAACCGGCCGCGCCCTATACACCCCACATCAGTTACTACTATGCAGACCCCTCTCAACTCCGCTGGCAACTAAAGCACGCATATTGGACCGGTAGCGGGTGGAATAACGAGACGGTTGAATATGCTCACAACGGCTGGTACAACTCTCTTGCGCTTGACGGAGGCGGAAGCCCGCATATCAGCTACTACAACCGAACCTACGGCGACCTGCGGTAC
>WSZX01000220.1 GCA_013139935.1 Ardenticatenales bacterium | reverse complement strand
ATCCTCTACCAGGGCCTTGAGGATCAGGCGGAGCGTGCTGCCACAGCGCCGTGCCCACCACTTGTGAAGGTAGCTGTTCGGCCGATAGTGGTGTTTGTTGTTTGATTCAATCGGGGAAAACGTGTTGGCAAACGCGGGATCGAACCGCAGATCGGGCGGAGAAATACCTTTGCGTTTCATGGTTCACGCTTCAAGATTCCCCACGCGCCCCCCGGCCGCAAGCCCGTGAGCAGGGTAGGGGTGATTGAATTCCATAGGCGCTCCCCCTCGGCGTCGGCGGTCACCTGTATGTAATTGCCAGTGTGGCCGCGCCACAGTCCGCGGCTCCCGTTGTCGCTGACAGTCGATTCCCACAGCACCTCCATGGTCCGGCCGAGGAAACGGCGGAGAAAAGCCTCTTGCTTTTGGCGGCCAAGCGCCCGCATCAGCCGGCTTCTTTCGCGGACGCGCGCCGGGGGAAGCTGGCCCTCCATCTGAGCGGCGCGGGTGCCCGGCCGGCGAGAGTAGCCGAAAACGTGCAGCCGGGCAAAGTCCAGTTGGCGAACGAATTCGAGGCTGGCCTCGAATTCGCTATCGCTTTCGCCGGGAAAGCCGACAATGATATCGGTGGTGAGGGCCAGGTCGGGGATCGTGTCCAGAGCGGCCTTTGCCAGGCACAGGTACGCTTCCGGGGTGGTCTGCCGACCCATCCGGCGCAGGACGCTGGCTGACCCGCTCTGCAACGGGAGGTGCAGTTGGCGGCATAGGCGCGGGTTCTGCCAGAGGTCCAGCAAGTCCGAATCCAGGTTCCAGGGCTCCAGCGAGGACAGCCTTAGCCGGGGAATGCCCGTCTCCGATAGGATCGTCTGGATGAGGTGGTGCAGGTCGGGGGCGCGCGATTGACCGGACTCGTCCCGCGACGCACGGTCCCGGCCGTAACTGCCCACATGGACTCCAGTGAGAACCACTTCCTGGTAACCGGCCGATTCCAATGCCTGTATCTCGCCCACCACATCGGGGAGCGGCCGGGTGCGACCCTCACCGCGCGCTATGGTGGTGATGCAATAGCTGCACCGATTGTCGCATCCGTCTTGCACCTTCACAAAGGCGCGTGTTCGTCCACCCGGCAGTCGCCAACAGGCGCCGCGCTCTGTCGATTGCTGATCCGGGTCCAGAATGGCCAGGATGCTCTGTTTCTGGGGGTTGGCCACCACCTGGGTGACTCCCTCGACTGCGGCCGCCTGGTCAGGGCACAGGGTAGCATAACACCCGGTGATGAGCAGTTGAGTGTCTGGGTTGGCGCGCCGGATTCTGCGGGCGGCCTGGCGAGATTTTCGTTCCGCTTCCTGCGTGACAGAGCAGGTGTTGAGGATGCATCTGTCGGCTTTGGCCGGCGAACTTGCCAGAGTGTGTCCGCGTCCGGCCAGTTGGCGCGCCAAGCTCTCCATCTCGCTCTGGTTGAGCCTGCATCCGATCGAATCGAGATATATCCGCATGGGTCTGGGGAGAACCATCAGGGCAAAGATCAACTGAATTGGCGCCGACCGTGTTCCCGGTTCACTTGAATGGGCGGGGTAGTCGAGACCGCACTGACCGACGGTGGTGCATTCTACCACAGCAAAGAATCTCTGTCTATCAGGGCTGTGCGGCGCGCCGGCTCCACACACTCGATGGGCCCTCTGCGACGTTGCCGGCCGGGCCACGGCTGGGATGGGGTAGTAAGACAGACCCGCCGTCTTGTCTGTTCTTCGACACCCTTCCCTCGGCTGGCTAGTTTCCCCTGGGCCCGAAACCGGGTATAATTCGATTATCGGCTCCAGAGAGCCAAGACACTGGACAGCAAAGATCTGGCTTCATCCGCAGCCCAGGTGAAGCGCGTTAGCGGCACATTGCAGAGGGAGCAACATGGCGAAAGAAAAGATCCGGGTGCTGATTGCCAAGCCGGGATTGGACGGGCACGATCGGGGAGCCAAAGTGGTGGCCCGCGCCTTGAGGGATGCGGGGATGGAGGTCATCTACACCGGTTTGCGCCAGACGCCGGAGATGATTGCCGAGGCCGCGTTGCAGGAGGATGTGGATGTCGTGGGGATGAGTATACTCTCCGGGGCGCACATGGTACAGGTTCCCCGGGTGATTGAACTGCTCCAGGCCAATGGTATGGGTGATGCCAAGGTCTTTGTGGGCGGCATCATACCGGATGAGGACATCCCGCTTCTGAAGGAGAAAGGGGTTTCAGCGGTGTTTGGCCCTGGCACGAACACAATTCTGATTGGCGAGACTATCCGCGAGGCAGTGCTGGGTGAATAGGGCGGCGACAGGAGCGGTTCGGCTGGCGGAAGGGGTCCTGCAGGGGGGGCGGCGCGAACTGGCGCAGTTGATTACGCGAGTCGAGAACGAGAGTCCGGCTGCCCGGCTCGCCCTGGTGGCACTCTATCCCCA
The DNA here is from genome assembly GCA_013139935.1 of Ardenticatenales bacterium. Classification (GTDB taxonomy): domain Bacteria; phylum Chloroflexota; class Anaerolineae; order Promineifilales; family UBA4811; genus GLR113. The sequence goes on along the minus strand of WSZX01000220.1, from coordinate 348 downwards.
CACCGGCCGGGCGCACATTGTCGGCGTCACGGGTCCGCCGGGCAGTGGCAAGAGCACGCTGGTGAACGAGATCGTCAAGCAGTTCCGTGCTGCCGGTGAAACCGTTGGTGTTGTTGCGGTCGACCCAACCAGTCCGTTCTCTGGCGGCGCCGTGTTGGGCGACCGGATCCGAATGCGTGACCTGGCCGGCGACGCGGGTGTTTTCATTCGCAGTATGGCATCCCGCGGGAGTCTGGGCGGCCTAGCCCGAGCAACCGCCGATGTGATCAAGCTGCTGGATGCGGCCGGCTTTGATTTCGTGTTGGTAGAGACCGTGGGGGCTGGGCAGGCCGAGGTGGACATTGCCAA
>WSZX01000429.1 GCA_013139935.1 Ardenticatenales bacterium | reverse complement strand
ATCAAGTTGCTTGGCGCGTTCATCAATCACCACGATGACGTTGCGATCCTTGGCCAGGTCCACCCCGGCAAACATGGTCCCCGGTTTGACGCGAGCCAGTTTCTTTGTTAAAGTGCGAGACATGAGGGTTCTCCTTTCGCTAAAATGCTTGATATGCTAGGCGTTAGGAGAATACCTCATTCCTAATCCCTATACTAGGTGAGCGAAGCTGGCAGGGGTGGGGTTGGGGCACAAAGCGCCCCAATCCCACCCTTGCCCCTCTCTCCCGTCGCCGCAGTCCCTTTTTCAACACCCTCCAACAAGTAGCCGAGGTCTGCGGTGAGCGCCCATGTCCTGGCGGTGCTGCTGACGGCGCTGCCGCTTCCTAGAGAGCCGCGCATTCGTGGTTCCCATGGGGTGGCCTGCCACTGCCCTGCTCGCCTCGACAACCCCTCAAGGCGGTAGGTCGTATCAGCACTGGCGGAAGGTGGGCAGACTGGGTAAACTAGGAGGCAGGGGCAACCGAGCGGGTTCTGGCTCTATCTTGCAGGATGACTACGAGTGACCCTCGTCTACCTGGGGACTGGCTGGCTGTGTGGGTTGGCACTGGCGACCGTTTGCAGCTTTCGGTGGCCGGTTTGGCTTATCTTGAGCCTGGGACCGGCCGCCGCTGCCATCATCCAGCGTCATGACCGTCGCCAGTGGCGGCTCTATCTCGCGGTGGCCTTTGTTCTGCTGGGGGCGGCTCGCTGCCGGGCGGCCCAAGCCCGCCCAGGCGTTACGGGTCTGGCGGCCTTTAACGACCGGGGCTGGGGCGAGTTCGAGGGAGTTGTAGCGGCTGACCCGGACCCCCAGGCGAACCTGACCCGACTCACTGTGGCGGTGGAGTGGATGCAGCTGGAGCGCGACATACCCCGCCGGGTCCTGGGCCAGGTGCTGTTGGAGGCTCCGCGATACCCGGCTCTCCGGTACGGGGATCGGCTGCGCTTCTCCGGCCGGCTTCAGTCGCCGCCTGAGGGGGACGACTTCTCGTATAGGGATTATCTCGCCCTCAAAGGCATCCACTCGATTGTGCGCCGGCCGCAAATAGAGCGCCTTCCTGGCCGGGGCGGCTCTGCCATCAAGCGAGCTTTGTATGACCTGAGGTCCAGGGCGCAGGCCGTGGTGCAGCGGACCCTGCCGGACCCCGAAGCATCGCTCCTGAGCGGCATCTTGCTGGGGAAGGATCAGGGGATATCAGACTCACTGATGGACAGTTTTCGCACCACCGGTGCCAGTCACGTTATCGCGATTTCCGGATACAACATCAGCATTGTGATCTCTCTGTTGTTCACCGGGCTCGGGCGCATAGTTCCACGCAGGGCGGCCGGCCTTATCACCATCTGTGCAATAGCTGCTTACACCGTGCTGGTGGGCGCCGAGGCAGCTGTGGTGCGGGCGGCAATCATGGGGAGCTTGCTCACCGCCGGTGGTCTGTTGGGGCGAAGAGTATTTGGTCCCGCTTTGCTCATGGCAGCCGCCATCGGAATGACCGTCTTTGACCCGCTGCTAGTCCTGGATGTTGGCTTTGGCCTGAGCTTTGCCGCCACCCTCGGCTTGATGCTCTATGCGGAGCGGTTCCACAGTGCCGCCTACGAAGCGCTAGCTCGCCGGATCAATCCCCGAAACGCTGGCCGGATCGTTCGATGCCTGAATGACTCGCTCCTGCTCACGGTGGCGGCTCACATGACCGCGTTGCCGCTCATGGCATACATTTTCGGCCAGGTATCGCTCGTTTCTGTGCTTACCAACTTGCTCATTCTCCCCGCGCAGCCACCGCTTATGCTAATGGGCATTCTGGCAACGGCGGCCGGTCTTCTCTGGTTTCCCCTGGGGCAGATACTGGCCTGGCTCGGCTATCCCTTCCTCTGGTGGACTATCTGGATAGTGGAAACCACTGTGAGGCTCCCCTACACCAGCATTGAGACGCGTCTGACGTTGACGGGACTGCTGGTGACATACTCATTCTTGTTTGCTGCAACCTGGCTGGTCTTCCGGCCCGGACCTCGTCGCGCGGGCCTTGCGGCCGCGTGGCTCAGGTTCACCGCCCGGCCATTGCCCAAGATCGCTCTTCTCGCGGCCCTTGCCAGCCTGGTGCTGGCAACCAGCTTCGTCCGCGGTCAGCCTGATGGCCGTCTACACGTTACCTTCTTGGATGTGGGGGAAGGCGAGGCGATTCTGATAGAGACCCCGACCGGCCGGCGCATCTTGGTCGATGGCGGGCCAGACCCATCTGTGCTCAAGTCTCACCTGGGCCGGCGATTCCCTATCTGGGATCGGTCGCTGGATTTGATCATTGCCTCCCATCCAGACTTTACGCACGTCAATGGGCTGCCGGCCGTATTGGAGAACTATCGGGTCGGAGCGCTCATCACCAATGGGGAAGGAGATGGACCTAATGTCTGGGAGGAGATGCTGGATATGGCAGAGGAGGTTGGGATACCCATCGTGACGGCGGTCAGGGGGCAATCGATCACGACCGGAGACGGCGTGGTGCTGGATGTGCTGCACCCCACCGGCCGGCCGGCCGCGCGGTATGACAACAACTCCATTGTCCTGCATCTGCGCTACGGTGATCTGTCCTTCCTGCTCACCGGCGATATCCGAGCCGAAGCAGAGGCGAGCCTGATCGAATCAGGGGTGCCACTCCAAAGCATTGTCCTCAAAGCGGCCGATGGCGGCGACCGGGCCGGCACGAGCCAGCCCTTTCTGGATGCGGTCAGACCCTGGGTGGTTGTCTTTTCCGCCGGGCCAACGAATCTGGACCGTCACCCCCATCCCAGAGTACTGGAGCGGGTGGAGGAAAGTGGTAGTGCCATAGGCCGCACCGACGAGTTGGGCAGCATTCACTTTGCGTCGGACGGGCGGCAGCTCTGGGTGATGGTGGAAGAATAGCGATGCTTGCTGCGATCTCACATGGAGACAGTGCCCGTGGGAGCGGTGGGCCCTCGTTCGAGTGATCTCTCGTGGCGGCCGTTGCGGATGGAACGGCTCATCGGTCCCTGATGCTACCGGTCGGCCACCAACAGAGTCGCATCGCGCGCCAACACCCAGGCGCTGAGCTTTTGCCGGGTGCG
>WSZX01000461.1 GCA_013139935.1 Ardenticatenales bacterium | reverse complement strand
CGGCGCACGCTGCCGCGTCCAGGCAGCGTTCAGATGAGCTATCCGACCGGCAAGCCATCGGCGGCAGCTCTCGAGCCGGACCACAAGCTCGGCCGGCTGGATACCCTGAGCGTTGGCCAGCCCCAATAGAAAGGGAGAGAGCGGAGGACGCGGTCGTGTGAGCCGCTCCATTACCTCGCCCTGGAAGACAACCTCCCCTTCCGGACTGATCTGATACACCTTGCGGACCGCGCCGCGTCCGGCCGGCTCCCATCGGCAGCTGACCAGGCTCTTCTTTGCCAGCCTATTGAGCAGGTAGTAAATGGATGAAGAGCCAACCGCAGTTCACTCGCGCATTCCCCGCCCTTCCATGACTAGGCAATCTCGTACCCATATCGTTCCTGCTCGTGCACCAACGCCACCAGGGTCACCAACTCGGCGTCGGTCACGTCAGAGCCTATCTGCCCATCGGTTGCCGGATCACCGTCTTGAGCTTTTCCGGCGCGGTCCTGCGCGGGTCACTCAGGTAGATCTCGTGGTGCTTCTCCCTTGGCTGATATCCCTTCTCGGCGATGAATCGATGGACCTCTTCTATCGTGGGCGCTTCTTCCGAGTAGGGACCCATGTGCATGATCTGAGCTGACAATCCCTCGTGATAACTCTCAAACCTGATCCTGGACAGTGCCGGAGGGTTCTTCTTCTTCTCAACCTGTGCCAGCGCTTGTGTCACCAACTCCTCGGAGACATACTCGGGCTGCATAATCATCATCGTCCACTGCCAGAGGTGCTTCTCCTCCATGTTGAACTGGCTCATGTCGTCGGTCCACCAGAGCCCTTCCAGCGGCATCACCACATAATCCGCCACCTTCTTGACGTTCTTGACCATAAACTTGAGCGAGTACGAAACTGCATACAGCGCCTCCATCGCTTCTTGGTATTCCTGGGACGTGTTCGGATCGCCGCGCCCATCAATCATCAAGAAACTCATCTCCGGAACGTCCACCTCAACCACTCTCGTGGCCAACGGCCGGTAGAGATGCTTGAACTCTTTCTTGAAATCGATCTTGTTCATCTCGCTTTCTCCTTTTTGGCTGCACCGCCCCGAGATACTCTAGCCCTAGAATCCTCCAGAACGAGGAGCCTGTCAAGCGCCAAATAGGAGGGTGAAGAAATACATACGACGCGCCGTCCCCTCTGCAGTTCCGCTGCTGCAGAGAAAATGCTGGCAGGGGTGGCGAAGGGGGCGCAAAGCGCCCCACTCTCCATCAACGTCGCGTTCCGCTTGATGTGACAGCGCGTTTCTCCACAGCCTCGAATAACTGCCATAGAGAGCACCAGGCCTGTCAGATCAGCGTGGCTCACAGCAACCGGCTGGCAATGCCCAGAAAGAAGAGAAACCCCAGCGTGTCAGTGACACCGGTGACAAAGGCGGCCGAGGCCAGAGCAGGGTCAACCTTGACCGCCATCAGGCCCAGCGGGACCAACACCCCGGCCAGCGCGGCCACCAGAAAGTTGAGCACCATCGCCACCGCGGCCGCCACTGCAATAACGGGTTCGCCCTTCCAGAGATAGATCGCCAGGCCCGTCCCTATGCCCACAATGGCGCCGTTGATGGCAGCGGCCGCCAACTCTCTGGAGAGCGCTCGCAACCCGTTACGGGAGGTCACCTCCCCCAATGCCAGCCCGCGTACAATCACCGTCGTCGTCTGGCTGCCTGCGTTCCCCCCCTGGCCAGAAACCAGCGGCAGAAACGTGGCCAGGGCAACCATCCCTGCGATCACCCTTTCAAACGCATCAACCACGGTAATGGCAACAAACAGGGTCACCATGTTCACTGCCAGCCAGGGAAGCCGCTTGAGAACCGACGCGCGCACAGGGCCAAACACCATCTCCGCGCCGGTGATACCCACCATTCGGTACATGTCCTCGGTGGCCTCGTTCTCCACCACCTCGATCAGGTCGTCGGCCGTGATGACCCCCACCAGCCGGTCGTCCTCGTCCACGACCGGAAGGGCGACATAACCATAGCGGGAGAGCGTCCGGGCACAGACCTCCTGGTCGGCCGTGACCGGAACCGAGATGACGGCCGGGTCCATCAGCGCTTCCACCACCATCTCGGGCAGGGCAACGACCAGATCACGGAGCCCAACCACCCCTTGCAGTCGCCCTCCCTCGCCGGTAACATAGAGATAGTAAGCGCTGTCCGCGTCCGGCTCTGCGCGGCGGAGCACCTCGAGCGCCTGTTGAGCGAACCACTCCCGCCGCAAGGTCACGACAGCCGGCGTCATCAACCCGCCGGCCGTATCATCCGGGTACTGGAGCAGCGGGATGACCTCCTCGGCTTCTTCCATCTCGCGCAGCGTTTCCGCAACCAGCGCGGCCGGCAGGTCCCCCAACACGTCGGCCGCCTCGTCCATCTCCATCTCGTCCAAGATGTCTGCCAGGTCAGCCGGAGGAAGCAGCTCAGCCAATGCGGCCGCCTCTTGGTCTTCCATTTCTTCCAGCACATCGGCCGAATCCGCCGGATCGAGCTTGGAGATCAACGCCACCTGATCGGCACCGCTCAGTTCTTCAACGAGGTCGGCCTGATCGGCCGGCTGCAGCGACTCGATGACCGCGGCGGCCGCGACGAGATCGTCATGTTCCAGCGCGGCGCGCAGGCGCACCAGCACATGATCCAGGGTTTCAACTTTCATTGATCCACCTCCAGGTCGGCTCCCCGGAGGCAAGAGTAGCGAGGGCGTTATGCTTACCTACCGCGGGGTCGGCATATTCGGTTGGCAGGTGTTCGACGTTTTTGACGCAGGGTCGTCTTCCACTAGACTCACCATCCAATACTCGGCATCGGCAGGTATTTTATGACGGAAGCCGCCGAATGTCAATGCCCACAGTTGAGAGTGTAGAATAGCAGGCGAGGTACCGTCGCCTCTGCAGTTCCGCTGCTGCACAGGTAAAGCTGGCAGGGCGGGAGAGACGAGGGGGAGGGATTGGGCAGAATCTGCATTGGGATATTCCATTGGTGGGACTGGATGGTTTGTGGCGGGCCGACTGTGTGAAATGGCCAGGGTCTACCGTTTGCACTTGATAAGGAATAACTTCCCGTTTTCAATGGTGATTCACGGGTAGAGCGGTCACAGAACCGCCAAGCTGTTTTTGAACCAGTACTTTGCCGATCGATCTCTCCCTGGTACAATCATTCGCACTACCCTGTTCAAGAGGAATGAGAATATGATCGGTGATCTGGAACAAATCTGCGTCAACACGATCCGCACGCTGGCAATCGACGGTATACAAAAGGCGAACTCGGGCCATCCCGGCATGCCCATGGGGACGGCCGACATGGCCTTTGTCCTTTGGACGCAATTCCTCAAGCACAATCCGGCCAATCCGCAATGGCCGGACCGGGATCGCTTTGTCCTCTCGGCCGGTCACGGTTCTATGCTGCTCTATAGCCTGTTGCACCTGACCGGCTATGATCTGTCACTTGACGACCTCAAACAGTTTCGCCAGTGGGACAGTCGCACCCCGGGCCATCCGGAATTCGGTCTGACCCCAGGGATAGAGATGACGACCGGCCCGTTGGGGCAGGGATTTGCGGCCGCGATGGGGCTGGCGCTGGCAGAGCGGATGCTGGCGGCCCGTTTCAATCGGCCCGACTTTGCCATCGTTGACCACCACACCTACGGGATCGTCAGCGATGGGGACCTGATGGAGGGCATCTCCCACGAGGCGGCTTCGCTCGCCGGCCACCTGGGGCTTGGCAGGCTGATCCTCCTCTACGATGACAACAAGATCTCGATTGAGGGCAGCACCGAACTGACCTTTACCGAGGACGTGCGGGCGCGCTTTGATAGCTATGGCTGGCACACAGTCGTGGTGGACGGGCACGACCGAGGGAA
>WSZX01000451.1 GCA_013139935.1 Ardenticatenales bacterium | reverse complement strand
TGCCAGGGAAGGAATGGTGCGAGTGGGACGCTCTCCATCTAGGAGCACCCACAAAGGATCATCACCATAGTCGAGACTGACGATCAGGTCAGTCACGGTGCCCGTGTTGGTTATGACTGCCTCTACCACAAATACACCTGGCGCCGGTCCGCCGCTGCCGCCGGGATCGTTGTGATCCAGGACGGCCCAGGGTGAGCTGATAATGTTCACCGTGAGCGTTGTCGATGACGATTGTTGCACGGCGCTCCCGGAAAGACTGCTCGGTCCCAGGACCTGGGCAGCGTCGCTTCCCAGAAACTGAAGCAGTGGTCCATCAGGTGGCGGGATGGCAGCGGGCAGCGCCGATTCGTTGTTGCCCGCCAAGGCGACCAACGGGATCAGCAGCGCAACCAGCGCCAGAGTAGTGAAGACACCAATCAGGCTTACGCCAACCCACCTAGTTTTTGCCATGCGAGACCTCGCTGCCAGCCAACACTCTTCTCTCGGAGAGGCAGAATCCGCACTTTCCATCAGTCGGTCACCTTGACCCTGGTCCGGTATCCGCAATCCGCAAGCGGGAATCAACCAAATAGTGCGTCAGTACGTGCCTGTGCTTGGGCACCGGCTCGATTGTGGCGTCAGAACGGGTGAACGCGGCCGCCTTGCGGAAACCACATTGACCCTGCCACCTTCTCTGCGCGTTACACCTCAGCGGCAACACTCACCGCCAACAACAGTTCCCATTGAGCGCGGGAACTGTGCTCCTGTTCTGCCAACACAGCAGTATTATGGATTCATTATACTGCTTATAGGTGAACGACAGGTAAACAGTAGGTCAAATCTCCGATGCCAGCCACGAGATTATCGGACACGCCTATTCCTCCGGCCGCGATCCTGTCGGCCGCGGTGCGCAGCTCGCTCGGCTCTGCCCGTTTCTCGCCTCAAAGCCTCCTGGCGCTTGCACAACATCCCTTGCCAACGTAGAATAGGGCACGAACATGTGGACGGATTCGTCCGCCACCCATCCAGATTATGGCGAGCCAGAGGGGCGCAGGTGGAAAAAAGACTGGCAGTCGGAGCCCTGGAGCGAATCCGCCGCCTGGGCGGTGGCGAGGGATACATGCCATCAGGCCAGTGAGGAGAGGCAGATGACAGTGATTGATGCCGGCCGGGCTGCCGGGCGCCGGCCGATTCATCCAGAGGAACAGGGCCAGGCCATGTTCGAATATGCGGCTCTGATTGCCCTGATTGTGGCAGTAGTTGTATCCGCTTTCATGGGCTTTGGTGAAGGGCTGGGTGTGGCCTACTCTGATATCCGGTGGGCCGTTGCCGGTGAGATGGACCGCCTGGTGGGCGGCCTGGACGACGAGTCCGCCATGACCCTGACCATCAACACGCCGCCGATTCAAGTGGGAACCACTCACTCGTGGTCCGAACCGGCTCTGGCAGACTGGTTGCGCAATCGGGGATCCCCGGGCTTTGATCCGGGCAGTTTTGCCCACCCGTTTCGGGGCAGTCTCACCAATGCTCCCGAGGGAGCAGTGATTCATCCCTCGATTTACACCAATGCCTGGTGGGATCAGCCCGATGCAACGATCAATGCCGAGGGCGCCTGGGAGACTACTGTCTATCTCCATGCCGGCTTTCGCCATACCGCCACCTTTCGAGTAGAGGTGGTGGTGGACGGCGAGACGATAGCCACTTTCGATACACGCATCAAACCTGCGGGGAGGCGGTCGAATGGATGAGATAGCCAACACTGAAAAAGCCACCGCCGAACTGCGCGTAGACATCCAGGAAGAGGGACTGCTGGTTGATGCCCCGGTGGTGCGTCGTAGCTTGCGGTCCATCTGGCGGAACTGGCGGCGGGTGGTACTGATGGTCGTGCTGGGAGCGATCTCGCTGATCGTCGGCGCATGGTTTGGCCTGACCCATCCCCTGTCGGTGATGGGCGAGGCCACGGTGGCCGGCCGGGTAATAGGACTGGACGGGAGTCCCCTTGAAGCTCAGGTCGCCATTCACGGAACGTCGATTCGGGTGATGGCCGATCGCGATGGTTCCTTCCGTCTGGACCGCATCCCGTCCGGGCCGCAGGCCGTTGTAGTCAGCTATCAGGGCTACGAGGCCGGTTTCCCCGCCTCGCTGGCCCCGGGGGAAGAGCTTGATGTGGGTGACCTGCCGTTCTGGCCGTTGGGAGAGTAAAGAAATCCAGAGTGGCACGGATTCCCGCACCGGGCGATAGTTCAATCCCGGCGACGGCGACGGCCGCGCACGTGCGCTTTCCCCACCTCGCCAGTTGGGTTACAATTGGACCCATGAATAGGGTCGACGTGCTCTCGGTCCTCCAACTGGCAGCCCGCGCGGCGGGGCGGTGGACCCGTCTCCTTTCCCGCAGCGCAATAGCATGGGTGCTCCTGGCCCTGCTCGCGGCCGGCACTTCTTGCCAGACCGCACCCGGCACTCTGGCGCCCGCTTCACCGGCGGCCAAACAGCCGTCACCGGCGCTTGTCTTGGTGACCCCGACACCATCCTTGATTCCATCGTCCATGTCCACGTCCGCGTCCACATCTGCATCCGCGACTGCGCAGCCCTCCCTGACTCTTACGGTCACCCCCGTTCAGCCGGCGGCCGCCACCCCGGAGCCCGAAAGCACTGACCGGCTACTCTGGTTGCCGGCCGTGGCCTCCAACAACCCTGCCCCTAGCGCCACTCTCCCTCCGCCGACGCCGACGCCAACGTCGCCCCCCCCAAGTGCCACTCCCACCCCTATCTGGCCCGAGCCGATGGACGCTCCCGGCCCGAGCAAGATGGGGCTCCACGTGATCAGCAATGACTCTCCCTGGATAATGGAGTTCGTGCGCCGCGTCCGGCCAGCAGTGGTCAAGGCGGTCGGGGATCTGGGCTGGCTCACCGACGTCAAGCGAGTTAGCCCCGAGACGGTGACGATCGGCCGGCTGATGGCGACCCACCAAGACATGAATGGCGACCCGGCGTCGGCCGCTCAAGCGTTTGTGGCCGAACAGTTGGTCCGCTATCAGCTCAACCCCGGCGTTGATTACTGGGAAGGGTGGAACGAGCCTGACCCGAATGATAAGATGGCCTGGTACGCTGCCTTTGAGGCGGAGCGGGTCCGCTTGATGGCTGAACAGGGGTTCAAGGCCGCAGTGGGCGGCTTTGCCACC
>WSZX01000379.1 GCA_013139935.1 Ardenticatenales bacterium | reverse complement strand
TTCTTTTTTTGGCATTCGTGCGATTCCTGATTCTCTTTGTGTGACTTGCGGCGGCCGATCGCGATAGCTGTTCCGGTAATTGTAGTACCGACGGATTTTTATTTCTGATTCAATTATCGACACAAATGCCGCGGATTTCCACTTCTCTTTTTTTCTGCCACGGATTGAACGAATTTCACGAATTTCCGCTTTTCCTTTTTTGGCATTGGTGCGATTCCTGATTCTCTTCGCACTTTTTTGGATGGTGAATCATGTGCACTCCGGTCAATGACACTCGGGCCACAAGATTGTATGTTGTTGTTGAACAAGTACTTCGGGCGGCTCTTTGGCCCGGTCGATGGCAACTGTTGTCCCGGTAATTGTTTTACCGACGGATATTTTTTTCTGATTCAATTACCGATCCGGTTTCCGAGGCGGGGCATGGGCAAGGTCCTCACGGAGATCCCCCTATCGTCACGAATGCCACGAATTGAACGAATTTCACGAATTCCCATTTTCTTTTCGTCTGATTTGGGCATTGGTGCGATTTCTGACTCTCTTTGCACTTTTTTTGGATAAGGAGTAACTTCCCGTTTTCAATGGTGATTCACGGGTAGAGCGGTCACAAAACCGCCAAGTTGTTTTTTACACGGACAAAGTGCGCGTGGCGGTCCGCAGGATCAAGCCGCTCACCTACGAGTTCGACGTGTCCGAGTCGGTCAGCCTTAACAAGCACGGCGCGATTGCCAACGTGGAGTGGAGTTTTTTACCACCTAGCCGCCAAGTTCATTTCCACACAGGGTTACGCTTTCGTCCGCGACATAACAACCAGGCAGGCGGTGCTCGTCGTAGAGTACAGATTGCCTGAAGCAGGTATGCACACCATCGGTTGCTCGCTGCAGGACGACCAGGGGGAAGAGCGGACGGCGGTGCAGGAGATCGAGGTCCGGTAGATGAAATCGTTGACAATCTGCATCTTGTCAAGTAGAATAGAATCATATCCCCCCGAGTAGCTTCGGCGAAAGGGTACGAAGCCGCCTTTGGGCGGCTTCTGTGTTAGTAAGCGATGAAGGCAAACGTCTACGTTGATGGCTTTAACCTATACTACGGTGCGGTCAGAAACACGCCCTACCGCTGGTTGAATATCGCCGCGGTATGCGGGTTGTTGCTGCCGCGCGACCAGATCAACCAGATCAAATACTTTACTGCGTTGGTCAGTCCCCGCCCACACGATCCGGACCAACCCACTCGTCAGCAGACCTATCTGCGCGCGCTGCGCACGATCCCCAATCTCACGATCATTCTGGGCAGCTTTCTGACGCACGACGTGATGATGCCGCGGGCGCCACCTGAGAGCGGGTACGTGAAAGTGACTAGAACCGAAGAGAAAGGCTCGGATGTCAATCTGGCGACCCATCTGTTGGTGGACGGCTACAACGACGACTATGAGATTGCTATCATCGTCTCCAACGATTCGGACCTCCTTGCACCGATCCAGGTAGTGTCCGGTCAATTGAGAAAACCGGTCGGTATGCTCAACCCACAAAAGTACCCCAGCCGCGCGCTGATGCCGCGCGTCAAGTTTCTCAAACAGATACGGTCAGGAGTATTGGCCAAGAGTCAGTTTCCGGTGACGCTGATGGACGCCCGCGGCAGGTTTTCAAAACCGGCGTCGTGGTGAACGAAAGCACACGCGTATGGATCATTCCTTCGCTCGCTATGAACAGGATTTCCGCGAGTGGTGTTCTACCGGCGCGTACGTGGGCGCATATCCTATCATGTCGTGTATCTTCGAAGATCGGTGAGTTGTGTCTATTCTCGCCGAATAGGACTCAACCACAGATCCGGTCGGTTCCAGGTTCGGGGGATTGGCGGCCGTGCGTCCGGTATGGTCCGGGCGCCGAGCTGGCGCAAAAGCGGATGGTCACACCGATTTTCGACATCATACCCCAAAGGCGCCGATGCGGCCAGCGAGAAGTGACGCCGGCCGCAGTTCGGATTTGAACGGGCGGCCGATCCCGACAACTGTTGTTCCGATAATTGTATGCCGGTAGAAAATAAATTCCGGATTCAATTATCGATCCGGCTTCCAAGGCGGGATTCTCACGGAGACTGCCCTAGCGTCACAAATGCCACGAATTGAACGAATTTCACGAATTTCCATTTTGTTTCGCCACGAATTGAACGAATTTTACGAATTCTCACTTTTTTTGGTGCGATTCATGATTCTCTTGGCACTTTTTTTGGATGGTGAATCAGGTGCACTCCGGTCAATGACACTCTGGTCAATGACACTCCGGTCAATGACACTCTGGTCACTGACACTTCGGTCACTGACACTTCGGTCACTGACACTCCGGGGCCACAAGAATGCCAAGTTGTTGTTGAACAAGTACTTCGGGCGACCCTAACGTAGCGGAGGTCGCCGGTTGACGACAACTTATTGTTCCGGTAATTGTAGTTCCGGTAATCGTTTTTCGGCATATTTCTGATTCTCTTTTCGTTCCGGTTTCCGAGGCGGGGTTCTCACGGAGAGCGTCCTATCCTCACAAATGCCACGAATTGAACGAATTTCACGAATTCTCACTTTTTTGATTGGCATGATTCGGGCGTTGGTGCGATTTCTGATTCTCTCTGGGATGCTTGGCGGCCCCCGATGCCGATGATTGTTTTTCGGGTTTTTCTTTTGCAGAAATGCGGAAAAGGGGGCCGGA
>WSZX01000374.1 GCA_013139935.1 Ardenticatenales bacterium | reverse complement strand
CCGGCCGTGACGGCAAAGAGTACCAGCACGACGAACAGCAACCCCAGGCGCACCGCCCACCCTGCGCAACCTCTTGGATCGCGCGAGGGGGGAGGGGATCGGCGCGGACGAGTCAGTCGTTCCATCACGTTCATGTCATCGGCCCACAATCAGTATATCGTGGCCTCGATTTCCCGTCAATCGAATCGACCTGGCTCGAGTACTTGTCAATAGACAACTTGGCGGTTCTGTGACCGCTCTACCCGTGAATCACCATTCAAAGCGGGAAGTTATTCCTTGACAAGTGCCAATTCCCATCCGGTCTCGTCTTCCGGTACCTCCTCCAGGGCGGCCGCCGGGGATACATTCTTTCCGCAATAGGTGCGGTACCCGCAGTGGGTGCAGATCGTCAGATCGTCTATGGCCGGCGGTTCGTGGTCTGGCTGGAGCGCCTCTGCGCGATCTGCCAGCAATTGGAATCGGGCTCGGTTGGCGGCGTGCTGTTCGGCCGAATAGCGAAAGCGGACCGGATTGGCCGGGTCGTTCGCTTGCCAATAGATCATCTCTATTCGTGCGGGACGTACGGGCCGTTCGCCGTCGGCCACCGGCGGCTGGCCTCCCGCGAGCGCCGCGCTACCCTCCGCCAGGACATAGGGGTAGAGGTGGGTCTGGATGTCGGCCGCTAACCGCTTCCGGCTGCGCGGCCGAGCCTCTGTCTTCCAATCCAGGATGAGCGCCTGGCCATCGGGCTGCGACGCCAGCACCAGCAGGTCAAAGCGAGCCAGCAGCCGTTGCCGACCCAGGGGAACCGAGAGGGTGATCTCTGGAAAGCGCTGGCCGGGCGGAAGTGGAATCGGGTGATTCAGCCAGGCGGCCCACCATTCGGCCAACCGGGCCGGCAATTCGGTGCGGTCCGGTTCAAGGCCCAGGAAATGACGCCGCATCAACTGGTGGAACTGCCGTCCGCGCTCTACACTTTCTTCAACTTCCGGCCGAGGGGGCGCCACCGGCCAGCGAATCCGGGCCACGGAACGCAACCAATATCGGCGTTCGCAGACCTCCAGGTCATGCAGCCGGGCACGCGTGAGCGGGGTGTGCGCCGGTGCCGCCAGGGGTGGAATCTTTTTCATATCGCCTACTCTTTGCTCCGCGATTCCTTCAGGTACCGGTAAAGCACACCCAGGGCCGAGGACGGAACGGTGTCACGCTCTTTGTCATAGACGGTCACCGACCGGCTGCGGCTAATGAACAGATGGCGGCGGGCGCGGGTGATGCACACGTATAGCAGCCGGAGCCGTTCCGCGATCACTTCAACGTGGGTGGTGTCGGTGGCGCTGAGACCGGGGAGCAAGCCGGCGTCACCCTCCATCAGCAGTCTGAGTTGGGCGGCCGCCTCGGCGGTGGGGTCGCCGCCTAGAAAGTCGTGCACCCCCATAAAGTGTGCGTCCAGGTGGCCCGGAATCCAAGAGCCGTCAATCCCGGCCACAAAGACCGTATCCCACTCTAGCCCTTTGGCGCGGTGCTGGGTGGTGAGGGTTATCCGGCCGGGTTGGGGTTCGTATCCGGAATCAGCCGGGCCTACTCCCATGATGCGGGCACTGCCGGCCGCGACCCTCTCTAATTGCGCCACCAGTTCCGGCAGTCGCCAACTGGGATTGGCATCCAGCAGGGTGCGGGAATACCCGCTGACCTGATAGGCTATGGATAGGTCGGCGTCGCTGCGAAAGAGATCGTCGGCTATGACCAGGATCAGCGAGTCCACTGGCAGTACCAGCGCGTCAAACCAGTGCCGCACACGTTCCACGAACGCAGTGATGACCTGTTTGTCATTGGGAGTGGCCACTCCCCGAGGCAGTGCGTCGGCGATATCCCTGCCAGCGGGGGGATAGAGCAGTGCTTCCGGCCGGTGCACGCTGCGCAGAAGGGTCAGCGCTCGCTCGCGATCAGGGGTCGACAGGCTCGCTACCGGAAGAGCTTCCATGTCGAGCAGGGCGTTCAAGCCGGCTTCCAGTCGCCTGGCTTCCAGGGGGTGGGCCAGCAATCCCAGGATCGCATGCAGCGAGGCGGCCACCTGGCGCGTGCGACCGCTGCCGCGCAACAGTTCGTCGTAATCGGCCTCCAGTGCGTCCAGGTGTTCCGCCAGAGCATAGCCGGCGTCGTTGGTGGGCACCAGGATGGCGATCGTCTCTTCCCCGTGTTGCCGAGTCCGTTCCCAGGCCGCCCGGGCGATGGCGGGCAATTCCTCCCGCTCGCGATGGCGAAAGACCTTGATGTGTATGGTGCTCTCTGTATCGGGTGGATTGGGCTGGGCGTCGCCCGGTGGAGTGGGCAGGATGGTTTGCGGCCGGAAAGCAGCGTCGCGGACCTCGGCCACTGGGTGTTCGGCGCAGGCCCACTCAACCAGGCGGTTCGCCAGCCCGGCGATCAGCCCGGACGAACGGCCGGATTCCGGCAGCGGGTGTTCGACGACACCCGGTCGGGCCAGAAAAGCGCGAAAGTGGCGCGGGTGGGCAGAGGTAAAGCTGCTCATGATGGCCTGATTCGGGTCGCCGACCCGCACCCAGTTGCCGGTCGCTTGGGTCAGTGTCTCCAACAGCGTCTCCTGCAGCGGCACGCTGTCCTGCGCTTCATCTTCCAGTACGTATGGCCACCGGCGGCAGAGCGCCTCGACCATGCCCGGGTTGTGGTCGAGCAGGTCGGCC
>WSZX01000415.1 GCA_013139935.1 Ardenticatenales bacterium | reverse complement strand
CGCTTCGGTCTACCAGGACCTGGGTCACTATGCTGGCAATCGGCCGTTTGATCCCGCGCTGTCTGAATTCATTCCCCAGCGTCTGGGCAATCATATAGCCAATTGAGCCCTGCGTGTCGGCGCCGATTATGTCCAACGGTGTGGTGTGCACCTCATGCTCCGCCAACTCATTGCGGCGAAGGATGAAGCCCACCTGAGGGCCGTTCCCGTGCGTGATGATCAGGTTCCAATCCCGCTCGATCATGTCGGCAATATGCCTGCAGGTTTCCTGAACCGCTTGCCACTGAGAGGCCACGTCTTCGTGCTGCTTGTCAAGAATCAGCGAGTTGCCGCCGATTGCAATGACAGCCGTTTTCCGTCTCTCGTTCATATGACTCCTCGAGTTGGTAGATTGATGCCTTGACGAACGGGTCGATCGATCCATGGGTAGGCCGGGTATTTGGGTGCGCCGATTCCCGATCTACCACTCCCCATTCATCAGCCGCTAGAGATTCCCCATCGTCAACGCCATGACCGCCTTTTGGACGTGCAAGCGGTTCTCGGCAATGTCGTACACTGCGCTGCGCGGGCCGCTGGCGACCTCGTCCGTCACCTCGTTGCCCCGGTCCACCGGCATCGGGTGGGTGAAGATGGCATTGTCGGTGCGAGCCATCCGCTCGACCGTCGCCGTCCACCCAGTATGGGCCATCGCCCTCTCGATCTCGGCCTGTTTCTGGAGCATGCCATCTTGGTAGGCATCGGCCGTTACCCAGTTGCGGCTGTAGACAATGTGCGCACCATCATAGCCGGTTTCGGGATCGTTGATGACGGAAAAGGTGGCTCCATTCTCGCCGCAATTCTGCCTGGTCCATTCGTGCACCTCGGGGTCTAGATCGTAGCCGTCCGGCCGGGCGACTGTGACGTTCATGCCCAAGCGCGAGGCCACCAGCAAGGCCTCCTGCACGCTGCACCACGAGCGGGCCAACGAGCCGGAACCCCAGGTAAGCAAGAAATTCTTCCCCTTGAGGTTTCCATAGTCGGGCCGCCCGGGCCCTTCACCGAACCACTCTGCCCACCCCATCACATCTGCCATTCCCTGACAAGGGTGGAAGCGGTCATCTGCCATGTTGATGATAGGTACATTCGACCATCGAGCGTACTCGCGCAGCATCTCGTTGCCCGCCCCATAGTGGGGGACTTTGTCTTCCAGGATGCGGATACCAATGCCGCAGACGTAGCGGGCCATCACCTGCGCCGCATCCTCAATCGTCTCACCAGCCTGTTTGTCGGTCTTGAATCGGCCGGCAGAGGGTGTCATGAACTGGGCGTGGCCGCCAAGCTCGGTAGCCGCCGCCTCAAATGACATGCGCGTGCGGACCGATGGATTGTAGAAGAACATCAGGAAAGTCTGGTGTGCCAGGATGCGGGTCCATCGGGACGAGTATCGATCCCGCTTCATCTTTGCTGCCAGGTCCAGCAATTCATAGAGTTCTTCCAGATCCCATTCCTGGGAAACGATAAAGTCCTTGCCGTAAAGGTCCATGGATCTCTCCTCCGGATAGTCTCGGATTAGCGAATTTGGGGAGCAGGGGAATCTCCCAATTCCCTACATTGTCAATGCCATCACGGCCTTCTGTACGTGCAGACGGTTCTCGGCCTCATCGTATACGACGGACCGCCAGCCACTCTGGGGGTCGGTGTTGTCGATAACCTGGTTGGAGACCTCCCAGGCACGGTCGGCCGGCAAGCAGTGCATGTAGATGGCGTTCCTGTCGCCCAATTCCATGTACTCGGCGGTGGCCTTCCACTCTTTGTAGCTGTCAAAGGCCTTCTGTGCCTGTTCGATACTGTCCTCGCCGACCGGCGGCTTGAAGATCGGCGTAGCAGCCCATGCCTTTGGATAGAGAACATGCGCACCTTGGGCCGCGCTCATGAAATCATGACTGATCTCAAAGCCGCTGCCGTTCATCGCGGCATTGGCCTCGCACGCCGCAATGACCTCCGGGTCCAGTGCCATCTCCGGTGGATGAGCCAGCACAGTATCGCAGCCCATCAAGGTGGCGGCGATAACAGCGCTCTGCGGTACTGCGCGTGGCTTGTGAGCGCTGGGGGAATAGGCCCAACTCATGACGAACTTGATTCCCTTAAAGGTGCCGAATTTCTCCTTGACTGTCAGCACGTCCGCCAGTGCCTGGAAGGGGTGATACTTGTCATCTTCCATGTTCAGAATGGGAACATCCGACCATCGGGCGAACTCGTGCAATAGCGCGTTGGCTGCCCCGTATTCCCACTCCACCGGGTCGCCGTAGCAGCGAATGGCAAGCGCCTCGCCCATGCGAGAAAGCACCCGGGCCACATCGCTGACCCGTTCGGTGCTGTAGGCGACTTCTTTGCCTTCCAGTGCCGGGGTGTATATCTTGTCGGGGTCCAAAAAGTGGGCATGGCCACCCAATTGGGTCATGCCAGCCTCAAAGCTGTTGCGCGTGCGTAGGCTCTGGTTGTAAAAGAGCATGAACAGGGTTTTGGCCCGCAAAATGTCATCGTGCAGCCGGCCGATGGCACGGTCCCGCTTGAAATCCAACGCCAGGTTCAATATCTGTGCGACTTCCTCTTTTGACCAGTCCAGCAGGGTGAGGAGATCTCGCCCCTTGAATGTGTCAGTCCTCATTTGAATCGTCCTCCATGTGATGTGTCATGTCAACAGCAACAGGCGTGTCACCTGCTACCTATCCGTCTGATGACGTGGAAAGAAAAGTAGCCCGGCACAAAGTAGTTTCGCGAATAATCCATTGGCTTTCCCTCTTCCGAGTACAGTACCTCCTCCAGCAGCAGCAGCGCCGTCCCCAGGGGCCGTGCCAGTCTCATTGCCAGCTCGCCGTCGGCCGGGAGAGCCCGGATGTCTGCTCGTGCATAGTCGGGTTGCGGCTTCCCCCGTTTCCTCAAATAGTCCAGTACCGAATCCTGGAACTCAGACCTCAGTTCCTCCGCACTGGCCACTGTGGCTGGGACCATATCCTCCATAAAAGCCACCCGCTGCTCTCCGGCCATCTTCACCCGGCGAACACACGTTACCAGCGCGCCAGGGGGCAAGAGCAGTTTCTCCACCAATTCCGGGGAAGCCGGCTGCTCCTCAATCTGCACCTGAATCGTGCTGACAACCGTTCCCAGCCGGTCGGCAACTACATCCAGGCTCTCCAGTGTCTCTAGCCCGCTGGGGATGAGGGGCGGCCGCGGCTGAACAAAGGTCCCCACCCCGTGTCTGCGAACGATGAGTCCTTTGTCCTTGAGGACCCTCAGCGCCTCACGCAGAGTGGAACGGGAAACTCCCAGCTTTTGGGCTAGCTGCGGCTCTGATGGGAGCTGCTCGCCTGGCTCGGTTTTGGCCAAGAACTGAACCAGCGCATCCTCTGCTTGGAGGTACAGGGGTCGGGGGTCGCGCAATGGGATCAAATCGCCGAGTGTCATACAATGAATTCGTCTCGCACATCCGCACCCTTGTCGGATGTCAGACAATTGCCATTCTATTCCGCTCCCCCTTCCCTGTCAAGTGACAGATGTCACGCTGCTTGAGCGCGGTCGCTTCTCTCGGCTCCGACAGCCACATCTGGTGCAGCGTGCCGCGGGTGTTGGCACCCTTGCAGGTCTCCGGCCGGCGGCAGGCCCTTTTCTCCACCCTCCCCCTACCAGTCTCTCTATTACGGCGCGGGACTGCAGAGGGAACGGTATCTTGTTTGTTTTCCGACACCCTCACTCCGTGGCCTTGACGTGAGGGGCGCGGCGTCGGGAACGCCTCATTGGAGAATCACGACGGCAGGTGGCGGCTCCAGCGCCATGATGCCCTCCGATGTCAGCAGCGGCTCTGTGTCCAGCTTGGTAAAGATCTTGATTCCCGCGTACTCAAAGCCCGGCTCCTCCACGTACTGTTTATAGTCAAACAGTTTATTCCACTGGTCGCCTACACCGTCGGCATCAATCACCAGATCCACGTAGGGATAATCACCCAAGTCCTCTTTGGCCAGGATCATGACATCCTCAAA
>WSZX01000060.1 GCA_013139935.1 Ardenticatenales bacterium | reverse complement strand
GACGCCTATCGTGTCCCGCCCGCGACGGACCTGGCTGCCGGCCGAGGTGGCGCTCCAGTGCAGGAAGCGAATGCTTCCGTCTCTCCGCAACTCTTCCTGGTGAAACTGGGCCTCGGGAAGCATATCGAGCAAATCGGAGAACTGGGTCCGGATGCCGGCCGGGCCTTGAGCAGAATGGCGGCCGGTGACATAGATCGCATCTTTGTGGTAGAGGGAGACGAGGGCATCCAGGTCTCCGGTCACCAGTGCGTCCCAGAACCGTTCCGCGATATCCGGTGCCGTTGAGATCGGCCAATCGTACTCTGCGATCGCCTCCCACAGGTCAGGCCCATGTGCCTCTGCCCAGTCCCAGCTCCAAAAGCTGGCCGCCGGCAGATCTCTGGCCCGGACAGCGTCCAGGAACTCTACGATCTCGGCCGGCTGGGCGCGAAAATAAGAGTCCCCATACTGTTCGCCAAAGGCAGCGCCGGTGGGGATAACGGGCCTGGCAAAGGAAAACCCCCGATGCTCGGCGAGCGAGCTGTGGACGCACTCGGCCGGCGTCTCGCCCACCCAGTACATCTGAGGCGCGTCCAGGTCGCACCTGGTGAGGAATTCTTGCCACGGAAAACTGGTGTGCCTGTCAGGGTATCGGTAGGAACTCAGTGCAACGGTGCAGTCCGGCGCCGCCGTGCGCAAGGCATCCATATACGCTCGCGCTTCCTGAGGCTTGCCTTTTGCCGGGTGTTCCGCATTGACGAATAGGCCGTCCAACTCAAAAGTTCTGATGCCTTGGCCCGCGATCTCAGCTTCCTTGCCCGGCTCCCTCAGCCAGAGCCAAACCCAACCCCAGACCTGGATGCCCGCCGCTCGGAAGGCAGAGGTCGCCGGCCCGAACAGACTCTCATTGTAGGCCGAGGGACCATCCGCAAGCTTGATGATGACGTGGGTCAATCCCGCATCCCTCGCCTTGGCTGCCATCGAATGGACCTCGCCGCCCGCAATGCGGTGCAGCTTCCAGATAAAGAGTCCTTTTCCTTTCAGCGTCATCTGACCCTCTGCGCTGTCATTCCTCGAGTGCTGCCCGCCCCGCAACTTCTCTGGCCATCAACGGACGCGTTGCCGGCAGCTTGGCCCCTTTGGGGACTGCATCTCCTCCCGGTCTCACGGTTTCCGCCCCAAAATGCCGGGCACGTCGCCACCGATCATAGGTCGAAATGGCGAAAGATCGAGCCGCCAACAAACTCTCGCAGGATAGAGTTGTCCGGAATGAGTCGGATGGGGCACGGCTCGAACCATTGTAGCAGGGCAAGAAGGCGTTTTGCCTCGATCCTCTGTCGGCTGCCTGGTTCTATCTGGAGCAATAGGGGTTCAACCAACGGCTTGAGTGCAGCCAGGTCATAGACCAGCGCCGAGTTGAACATGACATCGGCGTGCTCCTGATAAGGGAAGATATGCTCTCTTTCGCCTCTGCGCACGCTTGTCCATCGGGCGATCGTCTCGGCCGCGCTATAGCCGCGATGAGTGGCATCGCGCACGATCCGCCGGATGAGACGGGTGTCCGTGGTGGGAACCCGGTTGTGCTGATCCAAGTTGAGCTGCGTCAGAGCAGAGACATAGACCCGGAAGACGAGTTCGGGCGGAATGCTGGGAACCAGCGCCGGGTTGAGCCCGTGAATCCCTTCGGCCAGGATGATCTGGTCAGGGTGGAGCTCGACCTGCCGGCCGGTCTCGCGCTGGCCGGTAAAGAAATTGAACCTGGGCAGCGTCACCGCTCTCCCGTCTGCCAACTCGAGCAGGTGTTGATTAAAGAGTTCGAGATCCAGCGCTTCCAGCGCCTCAAAGTCATAATCGCCCGCTTCATCTCTGGGCGTACGATCACGATCTACAAAATAGTTGTCCATCCCCATCGTGAACTGCCGGACCCCGGCTGCCAGCAATTGGATGGAAAGCCGCTTGGAAAAAGTGGTCTTGCCCGAGGAAGAGGGCCCGGCAATCAGCACCAGCTTCACATCCGGCCGCTCAAAGATCTCCCGGGCGATCTGCGCTATCCGTCCTTCGTGCAGGGCTTCTCCTACCAGGACGATCTCTTGGATCCGGCCGCCATGAATCGCCTCGTTCAGCGAACCGACATCTTGCAGCCCCATCAACCGCAACCATTTTCTGTACTCGCGAAAGACGGTCGCCAGGCGCGGATAATCCTGAAAGGGCAGTAACTGCGTTGGCTCGGTGCTGCGCGGGAAATGAATGATGAATCCGGTTGGCTGGTATGGATGCAGCTCGAACCAACGCAGATACCGGCTCGACGGGACCATATAGCCGTGAAAATAGTCGCGCATGTTGCGCAGCTTGTACAACACCAGATAGTCTTTGCGGCGTTGGTTGAGCAGGCGCACCTTGCCCAGGTCATTACGGCTCCTGAACAGGTGGATCGCCTCCCCGAGCGGGGTGCGCTCCTTGGTGATAGGATCGTCCTGCTCTACAATGGAGCGCATCCGGGCCTCAATCTGAGCCAATTCTTCTGCGGTAAAGCTGGCCCGCCCCTCGACGGTGCAATAATAGCCGCCAAAGGTGAGTGAATGGTCCACATAGACGATAGCGTCGGGAAAGAGCTCGTGCGCGGCCGTAACCAGCAGCAGCGTGAGGGAACGCCGGTACACCCGCATTCCATCGGAAGAACGCATTGTCAGCGGCTCTACCTCGCTGTCAGAGGTGATTCGATAGTGCAACTCGCGCATCTGGCCGTTTACGACGGCAGCGACTACCAGTTGCTTCTCCAGCAATCCGGCCGCCTGCAGGTACGTCTCCACCGGGGTGCCGATCGGCGCCTCCAGAACCTGGTTGCCCGGCAACCACACTTGGGCGGTCTCGCGCGCTTCTGCGTGCCGAACAATGGGGGTGGGATCGTTGTCAGCCATTTCTAGTGCTCAGTCGGGATCGGTCAGACCCCGATTCCCCGAATCTGGTCTATGTTCCGGTGTGAAATGTCCATCCGCAGCTCTTGACTGGAATTGCGCGGGCAGCTTACATCCCGCTCCAGTCATGGCCGTCCGTTTCTCGGCGATCAACCACATCGCGGTTTACTTGAGCGAGAGATCACGCTGAGCCTATCGCCGCGATTTCGAGCGGCCTTGGCCTATCAACGTGTTGTAACATCGCCTCCTGCCATATGCGCCTAGTAGGGAATCCCGTCAGCGGCCGAACTTGACTTGCAGCAACTCCTCGAGCGTTGGCTGTCCAATCACCTGCAGTTCATACCGCACGCGATCGGTGGGGTGCTTGATGTCGATCACTTTGCGCAGGTCGATCGGGGTGCCAATGATAACCAACTCGGCCGGGGTGTTGTTGATCGTTTCCTCCAGATCGGCGATCTGCTCAGCGCTGTATCCCATTGCGGGCAGCAGGGCGCCCGTCGCGGGATACTTTTCGAAAACGCCTGCTATCGAGCCAACCGCGTACGGCCTCGGATCGATCAACTCGGCCGCCCCGAATCGACGTGCGGCAACCGTACCTGCCCCGTATGCCATCTCGCCGTGAGTGAGCGTCGGACCATCCTCCACTACCAGCACCCTCTTGCCGGCGATAGCGGCCGGGTTGTCTACCAGGATGGGCGAGGCTGCCTCGACCAGGTCGGCGGTCGGGTTGACCATTCGCGCATTGTTGCGCACAGTCGCGATATTAGCCAGATCGGCCGTGTCAACCTTGTTGAGGACGATGATATCTGCCATGCGCAGGTTGACTTCGCCCGGATAGTAGCTCAACTCGTGACCGGGCCGGTGTGGGTCCGCCACCACGATCGTGAGGTCGGACTGAATAAAGGAGACATCATTGTTCCCCCCATCCCACACGATGATGTCTGCCTCTGCCTCGGCTCGCTTGAGAATCTCTCCATAATCCACGCCGGCGTATACCACCACCCCTTGCACGATGTGCGGCTCGTACTCTTCTCGCTCCTCAATGGTGCAATCGTGTCGATCCAGGTCCTCCGTGGTGGCAAAGCGCTGCCAGATCTGCCTTCCCAGGTCCCCGTACGGCATGGGGTGGCGAATCACTACTACCCGGTAACCCATCCTCTGCAGCACCTCGGTGACGTGGCGCGTCGTCTGGCTCTTGCCGCAGCCGGTCCGTACTGCGCAGATGGATACCGTCGGCTTGGTCGCCTGGAGCTGGGTTAGCCTGGGACCCAGTAGCCGAAAGTCGGCGCCGGCGGACAACACAGCCGATGCCTTGTGCATCACATCCGCATGTGAGATATCCGAATAGGAAAAGACAACCTGATCCACGTTCAGGTCACGAATCAGCTCGCCGAGCCCCTTCTCGGCATGGATGGGAACGCCGTCAGGGTACAGCTCTCCGGACAGCTCGCGCGGGTAGGTCCGTCCCTCGATATTGGGGATCTGGGTGGCGGTGAAAGCCACCACCTCATACTGTGGGTTGTCGCGAAAGCAAACATTGAAGTTGTGAAAGTCGCGGCCCGCGGCTCCCATAATGATCACCCGGTGTGGTCTCATGAAATGTTTGGCTCCTTGAAACAGAGGTTAGAGAGTTAACTAGTCAACTCTGGTTTGCCGCCCCAGGGGAGGCGCACTCTCACCCGTCTCCCCTGGGGCAGTGCCACTACGGCCGCATGCGTGACGCGCCGAACTTCATCTCGATCTCGTCGAGCCGGTCGGCCACTGATCCCAATACACCATTGACGAATCGCGCGGAGCTTTCCGAGCCGTACAGCTTTGCCAACTCGACCGCCTCGTTGATCGCCACCTTGACGGGCGTACTGGCGCCGATGGCCAGTTCGAAAATGGCTATTCTCAGCACATTGCGGTCAATGATCGCCATCTGATCCACCGGCCATTCGGGTGCATACTGTGTAATCAACTGATCCATCTTGTCCTTGTTTGCCAGCACCCCGCGAACGAGCTCTTCGGCGAACCGCGCTGCGGCCTCCGGTAGCTCCGTGATCGATTGCCTGGTTGCCATCACCGCCTCTGGTTCGTGGCCAGCGCAGTCGATCTCGTATAGGATTTGTATGGCGAGCCCGCGTGCGCGCCGGCGCGGTTGCATCTCTAGGAGGGTCCGTTCCCTGGGTAGGCTACATCTTCAATGTGGATGTTGACCGCGTCCACCTCAATTCCGACGATCCTGTCCATGGTGCGCATGACCTCCTGCTGTACCTTGTGGCTCAACGCCAGCATATCTACCGCGCGCACCACCAGGAATAGGTCAATCACAACCGAGTCCTCTCTGATCTCGAGCTCGATTCCCTCCGCGGTGACCAGTCGGCGAAAGATGCGGTCAACCCGCGGCGGGACTGAAGCCATCTTGACCACGCCGTCGGTGTATAGCGCCGCCTGCCGGACGATATCAACTAGCACTTCAGGCGCTACAGTGATCTTTCCCTCGTGAACCTTGTCCATACGCCTCGCTCCTCCCTACTAGTACTTGTTCAGAAACAACTTGGTCCTTTTGTGACTGCTCTACCCGTGAATCACCATTCAAAATGGGAAGTTATTCCTTAACAAGTGCTAACTCCCGATTGCCAGTCCACCGTCGACCCGCAGGGTGATACCGGTGATGAACGCGGCCCGGTCCGAGGCCAGAAAGACGACCGCATTGGCAATGTCATCTGATCGCCCAAATCGCCCCAAGGGTGTGGCTTGGGTGATGGCATCCTTGATCTCCTGCGGCAAGCCTTCGGTCAGCACGGTGGGAATATAGCCTGGTGCAACTGCGTTGACGGTGATCTGGCGCGAACCGAGTTCCTTGGCCAAGGCATAGGTCAAGCCAATGATTCCTGCCTTGGAGGCCGAATAGTTGGTCTGTCCCACCTGCCCGACCAGCCCCGAAACCGAACTGATGTTGATGATCCGGCCGCCCCGCCTTGCTCGCAGCATGGGCCGAACCGCCGCCTTGCAGCAATTGAAAACGCTCTTGACGTTTGTATTCAACACCGCATCCCAATCGGCCTCTTTCATCTGCATTAGCAGCTTGTCGCGCGTTGTGCCGGCATTGTTGACCAGGATATCAATCGAGCCCAGGCTGCTGATGGTGGTTTTGACCAACTGCTGAGCCTGATCAAAATCCGACACATCGGCCGCCATGGCCACTGCCTCCCCGCCCTGGGCCTGGATCGCGGCTACTACCTCGGCTGCTTGCTCGGAGCTGGCACGATGGTTGACAACCACCTTGGCCCCTTGGAGGGCCAGTCCCAGAGCAATCGCTCGACCGATTCCACGGCTGGATCCGGTGACCACGGCGACCTTGCCTTCCATCTCCTTCATCTCTGCTCTCCTATCCCCATCCCCTCTTGATCCTGGACCGTGAATCGCCTGGCTTTGCGATCAATCCGCCTCATGAGGCCGGTCAGAATGTCATTGGGTCCTATCTCGATAAAGGTGTCCATTCCCTGGGCCAGCAGGTAGCGGATCGACTCGGTCCAGCGGACGCAATGGGTGAGTTGAGCCACCAACTCCGCCCGGATAGAGGGGATGTAAGATAATGGCCGGGCGCTCGTGTTCCCAATCAGGGGCACGTCTGGCCGGCTCATGGCGACTTTGGCAACGACTGGCTCGAAGGCGGCCGCTGCTGGCCCCATGAGCGGAGAGTGGGAGGCAATGCTCACCGGAAGAAGTATGACTCGTTTGGCTCTCTTTTCCTTGGCCATTGCCATCGCGCGATCCAGCGCAGCGCGCGTGCCCGAAATGACGATCTGCCCTGGGCAGTTGTCGTTGGCGATCTGAACCACGCCTCCCGTTTCCGCCTGGGCCGTGGTGCAAACCTCAGAGATCACTTCTCTCTCCATCCCCAGGATCGCTGCCATGCCCCCGGGTTGAGCTTCACCGGCGGCCTTCATCAGCCTTCCCCGTTCGCGAACCAGGCGCAGCCCATCAGGGAAAGATAGTGCCCCGGCGCACACCAGGGCGGTGAACTCCCCTAGGCTGTGGCCGGCCACGAATGCCGGTCCAAGGTCGCTCTTCTGCCTGAGGACCTGGAGAATCGCATAACTGGTGGCCAGGATGGCTGGCTGGGCATTGATGGTATCGGTCAGCGTCTCGGCCGGCCCTTCAAAGCAGAGCGAGGACAGCGAAAACCCGAGGATCTCGTCGGCCTGCGTCAAGATGTCACGTGCAACTGGTTCGGCCTCGTGGAGCGTCTGCCCCATCCCGACCAGTTGCGAACCCTGACCTGGAAATATCAAGACTGTGGACTGCATTGGCAAGAAACCCGTGCGTGGGCCGCTCAGTTGCACTCTATCCTAGTCTACCCCAAACGGCTACTTGGTACAAAAAAAGGACGCCGGGCTGGACCCGGCGCCATCCTCAGAAAACGCAATCCCGGCTGGGGTGTCTGCTGCCCAGCGCAACTCATCCTCAGGCATCTGATAGAGCGCCCTGTCCCATCTCGCAGAGCGGCTCCGACCCCTAGTCCTCCATCTCAAAGACGGTTCGCCCGTTGTACTGACCACAACTGAGGCAGACCCTGTGCGGACGCATCTTCTTTCCGCAAGAGGGGCATGCAACCAACTCTGGTGGTCGCAGGGCGTCGTGTGCTCGGCGACGGTTCCGTCGCCCTTTGGATATCTTTCTCTTCGGCAGCGCACCCATCGATTTCGCGCTCCTTTCTATGCCAGTATTATGTCTGACTGTGCGACCGCCAATTATACTGGAGGGTTAGGTTGTGTCAAGCACGGTTGCGCGCTATACTGTGCGCCGATACCCCGTTATCTGCAAAGGAGACCCTACTAGCTTCGTGGCAGTGCTGCTGGCTCTTTCCCCTGTTATTGTCATCTTCTTGTTGCTTGCCGTCCGTCGGACGGCGGCCGATGTGGCTGGTCTGATGGGTTGGGTCGTCACGGTGGTTGTGGCGTGGCTCGGCTTTCAGACGTCATTGTCTACCATCTTCACCGCCAGCCTGGCTGGCGTGATCGCTTCGTTGCCGATCGCTTTCGTCGTGGCGACCTCCATGCTGCAGGTTACCGTCATGCTGGAGACCGGTGCCATCGACCGGATAGTGGCTCTGATCAAATCGGTGGCCCCGACTGACCGGGTGGTCCAGATCATGATCATCAACATTGGCGCAGGCACTTTGCTGACGGCGCTGGGCGCAGTGCCCGTCTCGATCTTGCCGCCGATCATGCTGGCGCTCGGTTACTCTTCCTTTGCCGCCATTGCCCTGCCGGCCATTGGTTACGATGCCTTGTGCACCTATGCATTGCTGGGCATCCCCGTGGTGGTGTTTGGCAATGCGGTGGGTCTGCCGGTGAACCAGGCAGGAGGGAATTTCGCTCGCTTTATGCCGGTCGTCAGCACCTGCATCGCCCTCGGGATGGTCTGGCTGGTCGGCCGGTGGAAGCTGATCCGGAAAGGGCTGGTGCCAATTCTGATAGCCGGGCTGACGGCCGGCTTTGTCGCTCTGGGCATGAATGCGCTGCGGATGGTAACTCTGACCGGCGTCGCCGCTGGCGTCGCCGTCGTGTTGGCGATGCTGCTCTACCTAAAGGTCACCGGCCGGCCGCTGATGGATCGGGCTGCGCTGTCAGAGCGTGATCGAGCCGCTGAACGTCGCCTCAACCTACCGGCGGCCGTCTCGCC
>WSZX01000094.1 GCA_013139935.1 Ardenticatenales bacterium | reverse complement strand
CGCATCGCGCATAGGTGCTCTTGCCCACGCAGATGGTCAGCACGCCGCGCGGAATGCGGAAATACTCTATCGTCCGCGCCAGGGCAAAAGAGTTAGGCGGGATGACACATTCAGAGTCCTTGAAATCGATGAATGACTGGGGATCAAAGTGCTTGGGGTCGACGACGATCGACTTTGTGGTTTTGAGATGGTCGAGCACGGCCGCGGCTGAGCTATGTTTGTCGGTGAGATAAGGGAAGACCTGAGAAAGGATGTACCGGATATCGGCCGAGCGGGTGATCAGCAGTTCGTGCATGTGGGGGCGCGTCGAGATCTGCTCGGCGATGACACCAGTCCCCAACACCGAGCGCACGTTCTCCAAGAGCGTCCGGTTGGGGCTAATGAATGCCAGCCGGGCAGCCTGAAAGCCGTCTGCCGTCGGCGGCACAATGCCGACATAGCCTTGCCCGTCAATCAGCCCGGCGATGTAGCCGCGCTGCATGTCTGATAGCTTGGCGGCCGTGATTTCTGGCTGGAATATCTTGAACTCGTTGGCCACCCGGATATCGTACCCATATGAGGAGACGCCGTAGGATATCACTCCATCCCGCGTCTTTCCCTCGGCAAAGGGTTCTATCATCCCATGTTTCAGGGCCATCTCGGTGATCCAATGATCCGGTTTGATTCCCATAATCTGCTTCCTTGCATGCCAGAGAGGCATGGCTTAGTGGATGCCCGGCTGCTCCTGCGCGTCCTTGCCGCGAATCCCTACATTCTGTCTGGGGCGCTCATGCCCATCAGGTGGATGGCGCGTGCCAGGATGATCCTGGCGGCTCGTACCAGCTTGAGGCGGGCGGCTGTCTCCTCGGCCGTTGCCCCTGGGTCGCCGCTCTTGCGTGGCAAGACGCGGCAGTCGCGATAGAAAAGAGTGAACACGTTGGCCAGTTCCTGGGCATAGTGGGTGAGGTGGTGCGGGGCAAGATTGGTGGCTGCCTTTTCTATCACCGCGCTCAGGTCCACCATTTTGCGAATCAGCGCCAGTTCGGCTGGGTGCGTGAGCAGCGAAACATCACCGTTCTTGGCGCTGAACTCTCGTTTGGCGGCCTCTCGCAGGATGCTGGCGATCCGGGCGTGCGCGTACTGCACGTAATAGACGGGGTTGCTGTCCGACTGTTCCCGGGCCAGGTCTACGTCGAACACCATCTGGCTGTCGGCCGCGCGGGACAGAAGGACAAAGCGAACCGCGTCTCCCCCCACATCATTGATCAACTCGCGTAGTTCCACCAGTGTGCCAGCGCGCTTGGAAAGGCGTATGTCTGCTCCCCCTTTCTTGATGGCCACCAGTTGGTAGAGGATCAGAGTCAGCCGGTCTGGATCCAATCCTAGCGCCTTCATCATGGCCTTCATGCGTGGAACGTGCCCCTGATGATCTGCTCCCCAGACATCTATCACCCAGTCAAACCCTCGTTCAATGAACTTGTTATAGTGGTAGGCAATGTCGGAAGCAAAGTAGCCGGGCTGTCCATTGGAACGGATGATTACCTCATCCTTGAGTCGCTCGTCGTGCTTGGACGCGGTGAACCAGACTGCGCCTTCTCTCTCCTCAAGCATATCGCGCTGCCGCAGCAGGCTCATGATCTCTTGGAACTGGCCCTCCTGGTACAGCGTCGTCTCGTGGAACCACTCGTCGTAGGATATCCCCAGCGCCTCACAGTCAGCGCGGACACTGCCGAGCGCGTGTTCCTCCAGCCCGATCTGCTTGATCTGTTCCAGCGCCTGGCGGCGCGGCATTCCCAGGAGCTTGTCGGCGTGCCTCTGGGCGATCGCTTTGCCCCAGCGGGTGACGTACTCCCCCTGGTAGCCTCCTTCGGGAAGGGGGGTGTCATCACCCAACGCCTGGGCGTAGCGGGCAAATAGGCTCTCGGCAAACAGATCCATCTGGGTGCCGGCATCGTTCACATAATACTCTCGCTGCACCTGGTAGCCGGCCGCAGCCAGAACATTCGCTATCCCATCACCCAATACCACGTTGCGGCCAAAGCCAACGTGCAGCGGGCCGGTGGGGTTGGCGCTGCCGAATTCAACCTGAACCCGTTTCCCTTCCCCTAGGTTGATATCGGCATAGGTTTCCCCCTGAGCCAGAATCTCCTCAACCTGAGATTGGAGCCAACTGTCTGCCAGGGAAAAGTTGATAAAGCCAGGGGCAGAGATGGATAGATCATCCAGGCGAGCTGTTTTCGGGAATCGCTTGACCACCTGCTTGGCGATGTCCAGCGGCGCCATGGCGGCCAGGCGTGCTGCAGCCAGGCAGACAGCGGTGGAATAGTCGCCCCACTCGGTTGATTTGGGTCGTTCAATGACGATCTCGGGGATATCGAATCGAGGTAGATCTTTCTTCTTTTGCGCCTTGCGGATGGCCTGATGGGTCATCTGGGCCAAGTCATGTTGAACTCGCGGCATGTCAGTTCCTTCAGGGATCAATGGTCGGCCGCCCCTGTCGATTGTCCGTTGATGTCCAACGTCCAACGAATCCGAGTCGGCTATCGCCTGCTTTGCTCTAGGCCTTGTCCTCCAACGCGGCGACGGCAGGCAAGGTTCTGCCTTCCAGCAGTTCGAGGCTCGCCCCCCCGCCGGTGGAGATGTGTGAGATCGCGTGGGTGAGTCCAAGCTGTTTCAGTGCCGAGGCCGAGTCGCCACCGCCGACGATAGTGCGACCGCCAGCTTGGGTGATCTGACCCAGTAGTTGGGCCACGGCCAGTGTACCGGCCGCAAATCTGGGAAACTCAAACACGCCCATGGGGCCGTTCCAGACGACCGTCTGAGCCCCCAGCAGGGCGGCGCGGAAGCGCTGCACCGTGGCCAACCCGATGTCCATGATGCGCCAGCCGGATGGCACATCGGTCACCGGAACATTCCGAACGTTGGCATCAGCGGCAAAGGAATCGGCGATGACGGCGTCGGTGGGGAGAACGAGCTTTTCCCCGCCTCGGTCTATCAGATCGCTGGCCAGTTCCACCTTGTCGTCCTCGATCAGCGAATCGCCCACCTCCAGCCCGGTGGCTTGAAGGAAGGTGTTGGCCAGTCCCCCGCCGATAAGCAACCTGTCTACCTGGTCAAGCAGGCTGTCGATCACGTCGATCTTGCCCGATATCTTGGCGCCGCCGATAATGGCTACAAAGGGGTGATCCGGGTCCGCAACAACGTTGCCCAAGTAGTCCAGCTCTCTTTCGAGTAGAAAGCCAGCTACGGCCGGCGCTCCCCTGGCCTTC
>WSZX01000166.1 GCA_013139935.1 Ardenticatenales bacterium | reverse complement strand
CTGTTGATGAT
This sequence comes from Ardenticatenales bacterium, assembly GCA_013139935.1. Lineage (GTDB taxonomy): Bacteria > Chloroflexota > Anaerolineae > Promineifilales > UBA4811 > GLR113. The sequence goes on along the minus strand of WSZX01000166.1, from coordinate 4,904 downwards.
CTGCTGCACGCGTACAGCATGCGCTCCCACCTCGGCCATCAGCGCCTCTCGTTCCCGCTCGGCCTCCACCCGGTCCGTGATGTCGCGCGAACTGACGGTGAGGCCGACCACCTCGTCCCGCACTATTCTCGTCGCCACGCGTGACTCATAGTGCACCGAACGGCCGTCCGGCATCTCGCGCTTGAGGCGGAACCGGCCGGGCTCGCCGGTCCTCAATACCCGTTCCAGCATCCCCTTGATCTCGAGCCGTCTCTCCTCCGGCGACCATTGGTAGAAGCGGCTCCCGATGAACTCATCGACCCTCAACCCCGGCGGAGGCCGGTTCGCGAACTCGACCTTGAGGTCCCTATCCAGCGTCATTATGCGATCGGCCGAGTTCTCGGTCAGAGACCGCCAGCGGGCCTCGGAACTGCGCACCGCCTCTTGCGCCCGGCGGCGCTCTCTTCTCTCGTCTCGCTCTCGCAGCGCTCGCTTCACCACCGGGGCCAGCCGGGAGATACGATCCTTGAGCACATAATCGGTGGCCCCCGCTCTCAGGCTCTCGATGGCGATCTCTTCGCCCAGCGTGCCGGAGACCAGGATGAACGGGATGTCGAGTTCGCGCTCAACGAACTTCCTGAGCGCTGTCAGCCCGTCAAACGCTGGCAGGCTATAGTCGGCCAGGATCAGGTCGTACTCGGTTCCCGCCCGAGCCAGGCGCGCCACAAACTCGTCCTCGGTCTCTACCCGCTCCCAGCGGCACTCATAACCGGCCTCCTCCAGCGTGGCGATCGCGAGTTCCGCGTCGTAGCGATTATCCTCCAGCAACAGCAGGCGCAGTGCCACGGTCATCATCTATCTCCTTTCGTTGGATTCTCATCCACAGAGACCATTGTATTCCGCACCATTCGATTCCTCAACATTGCAGTGTCCAGAAATCGATGCCGGACCCGCGGATTCCGTCCGGGTCACTCAGGCGCCACCTGGCCAACACCCAGCAGAGCCCTAACTGCTTGACCACCTCCACGAATCTATCGAACGCGACCAGTTTGACCACACAAGAGTTCACCCCACGTCCTAGCTCTCCACAACGACTCCGCCAGCACGATCCACGCAAACCCTACGACCCCCGCGCCCCAGACCTTCATATCCCAGTGCCCGCGCTGAATGCGTTGAATCCACTCCGCTCAATCATGCATGACCCGGCAATAGATCTGTTAGGCTGCATCGTCGGTCGCGTCCCTCCTACTGCCCACATCAGAGCGTACACTCCGGCCGGGCGCCACATAGGCGCCCTCGTTTTCAGGACATGTGCTGCAAAGTGCTCACAAAGAGCGCTTTTTGATCACGAATGCCACCTACTGAACGAATTGCACGAATTTCCGCCTATTGTCGTGTGATTCGGGATATTCGTGCCATTCGTGATTCTCTTTGGGCGACTTGGCCTACCTCGCTTTGGGCATTGAAGAGCGCCCGACACTCTGGCCCAACCCATCAAGATCGAGTACAATTCCGACCGTGATATCCGTGCCGGTTGCGGCCCGGCCGCACCTAGGAGATGAAAATGAATCAACCCACAGACCTGCTGGGGCTCATTCGGGCACCGTTCTTGATCCTGGCGCCGGCGTGCGCCCTGCTGGGACTCGGAACGGCCGTTTGGACCACCGATAGAATCGACGCCTTCGATTTTCTGCTCGCCCTCATCGGGGCAGTCTGCGCGCATATCAGCGTCAATGCGCTCAACGAGTATCACGATTTCAAGAGCGGTCTCGATCTGAGGACCGAACGCACCCCGTTCAGCGGTGGAAGCGGCACCCTGCCCAAAAAGCCCGAGCTCGCGGGTCTTGCTCTAGGCGCAGGGCTGATCTCAATGGCCATTACCGGCCTGATCGGGCTCTACTTTCTGACCGTTCAGGGCACTGCCATCCTCCCGCTGGGTCTCCTGGGGCTCATTGTCATCGCCATCTACACCCGGTGGCTCACCCGCAGCCCCCTCCTGTGCCTGATTGCGCCCGGCCTGGGCTTTGGCACGCTGATGGTGATGGGGACCGACCTGGTGCTCAGCGGCGGCTATTCGTGGACCGCCTTTTTCGCCTCGCTGGTTCCGTTCTTTCTGGTCAACGACCTGCTGCTGCTGAACCAGTTTCCCGACGCTCCGGCCGACCAGAGCATCGGCCGGAGCCACTACCCCATCGTCATCGGCCGGCGCAAGAGCAGCCTGATCTACGGCTCGTTCTTGTTGCTCGCCTATCTCTCCATCGTCGCCGGCGTCTGCCTCGGGCATTTGCCGGCCGCCACCCTCCTCGGGCTGCTCACACTCCCGATTGCGGTACGGGCCGCGTCAGGCGCCTACCGCCACGCGGATGAGCCGGCCGAGCTCATTCCCTACCAGGGAATGAACGTGATCCTCAACATTGTTACCCCGGTGCTGGTTGCGATTGGTTTGTTCGTGGCGTGAGGTGATTCACCGGGAATTGTCGTACCGAATCTACCACCAAGACACCAAAGACCCAGAGTCTTTCCTTTTTTTCCCTGCGATCTCCGCGCGGAGCGTCCGTGGCTCTGTGGTAGATTTCCGAATGGAGGGCCTGAAACCCCGAATGCACACCCCGAAACTCTGAATGCCTGCCGCTAAACCCCGAATGGCGACGGCCGATGGCCGAATACTCAATGCTGATCGCGGATTGCTGAAGGCTGAAAACTGAAAGCTCCTCCCCCCTTGACACCATAGAACAGCCGTGCTATTCTATGGACAAATCCACCCACAACAGGAACCCATCATGCACGCTTTGCTCCGAACCCTCTACCGAATGATCTTTGACCTCGCCTCTCGCCTCGCCTTTGACAGATTCCCTGATGCCCCCCGATAAGCAGCGCACCTCCCCACCAGCCGATGGCGACACCTCTCGCTTTTATCCCCTCCTGCCCGGCGAACTGGCCGACCTCGAGGCCCTGACCGACGATAGCTCCCTGGAGAACGAGATCGACCTGGCCCGCGTCACCCTGCGCCGCGTGCTGGCTCAAATGGATCAAACACCGGCCGATCCAGAGACCCTGGCCAAGCTTGGCGCGCTCGTCATGAGCGGCGCCCGCACCATAGCCCGGCTGCTCCGCGACGAACGAGCTCTCACGGGCCAGGCTGCCGACGGCATCGCCGGCGCCATTGGCCAGGCGCTGGACGAGCTCTCCGTTGAACTGGGGCTCGAACTGTGACTCGACCAGGGACTCGGCCAGGGACCACCGGCGAGAACCGCCTCAAACAAGCACTCGGCCGCCTCCGGTCACGTGCCGCTAGAGCTGCAGCGCCCCCGCCCGCGCCGTTGCAGCTCCAGCACACCACGCCGCTGGAAGCGCTCATCCTGGAGCGGATCACCGCGCTCCAGGCCGACGTCGCCGCGCTTCAGGATCAGCAGCGCTGGCTCATCCGCCTCACGGCCGGCGGCATCATCGGGGCCATTCTCAACACCTTCCTCGCGTGAGCCTGGCAGCGCGGGTATTCACGAAACTATTCGGCGACATCAAGCTCTTTTCCAAACTGGTGCTGCGCCGGCCGCTCCGCCAGTACCAGTTGCGGCCGGTCAAGGCGGTCCTCGCCAGCATCCTCAACCACCAAGGGCTCGAGTTCCTCGCTGTTTTTCCCCGCCAATCGGGCAAGAACGAAGCCGCATCGCAACTGGAAACCTACCTGATCAATATCTTTCAGCGCGTGGGCGGCAACATCATCCACGGCGCCACCGGCGACGCGCTGGGCATGGCCACGGAGCGGCTCGAAAGCCAATTGGACAATCCCTGGAACGCCGACCTCTGGGGCAAAAAGCGCAAACCCGCTCGCCGCATCCTGGGCAAGGCGGCCGTGCTCTTTCTCAGCACCCATCCCTCCGCCAGCGCTCGCGGACAGACCTCCCACTGGCTAACCGTCATCGACGAGGCGCAAGACCAGGCCGGCCCCCACATCGAAGCCGTCTTTACCCCCATGAGAGCCGCCAACAACGCCACCGTCCTCTACCTGGGCACCGTCAAGCTCACCACCGACTATCTCTGGCACAAGAAAAAAGAGTTGGAGCAAGAGCAAGCTCAGGACGGCGTCCAACGCGTCTACCTGGTCACCCCAGAGGAGGTTTGCCGGGAAAACCCGGCCTATCGCGCCTTTCTGGACGCTCAGATCCGCAAGCACGGCCGCCACCACCCGATTGTCGCTTCCGAGTACTTTCTGGAACCCATCGACGGCGCCGGGGGGCTGTTCGACGGCCGGCGTCTCGCCCTGATCAAGGGTACCCACCTGCGGCAGCACGAGCCCTCCCCCGCGGCCCTCTACGTCGCCACGCTCGACGTCGCCGGGCAGGATGAGGCCGCCACCGATCCGCTGGCTCAACTGGCCCACCCCGGCCGGGACTATACCGTGGCCACCATGTTCGAGATCGTCCCGCCCGGGTGCGGCGCCTTGACCAGGTTCCCCACCTACCTCGCGGTCGATGTCTTTGTCGACCAGGGCGGCCGTCATTTCGAGGACGCCCCTGGTCGACCCAAGCTGGTCGAACGTCTCGCCGCCTGGCTCGAGAACTGGGAGATCGCCCACCTGGTAACCGACGAATCCGGCGTTGGCCAGGGGGTCACCAGTTGGCTCACCGCCGCCCTCGGGCACCATCGCGTCACCGGCTATCAGTTCTCCGGGACCGGCAAAAAGGCGGCCCTCGGCTCGGCCCTGCTTTCCCTCATCGAGACCGGCCGTTTTCGGTATTGGACCGGCGACCAGGACCGGCCTCTGTCCGACGGTTGGTGGTTCTGGACCCAGGCCCGGGCCTGCACCTACGAACTTCCCCCGGACGGCCGGTTCGACCGGGACCTCAGATGGGGAGTGCCCCCGAACGCCCGCATCGACACGCCGGCCGGCTCGCAACTGATCCACGACGACCGCTTGATCTCGG
>WSZX01000345.1 GCA_013139935.1 Ardenticatenales bacterium | reverse complement strand
CGGCGTCGGATTGGCGTTCATTCTGCCGGGCATGAGGAACATGCTGAAACCGCCCGCCGGACCCGAACAGGGATAGGAGATGGCGGCTGTTGCGTAGAGCCCTGATTGCAGGGCGATTCGAGCCGCGGAGAAGATGAGATCGATTCGGATTGATGGTGCTTTTGGCGAGGGGGGAGGGCAGGTGGTGCGCTCCTCACTTGCGCTGGCAGCGCTGACTGGTCGTCCTCTGGAAATCATCAACATCCGCGCCGGCCGCAAGAATCCAGGATTGCGGCCGCAGCATCTCACTGGGGTGCGAGCCGTGGCGGCGATCTGTGCCGCAGAGGTGCAGGGTGATGAACTCAACAGTCAACGGCTCGTCTTCCGGCCGGGCAAAGCTCCGGCGGGGGGCGACTATCGTTTCGATGTGCGCGACGCTGCCCGCGGTGGCAGCGCCGGCGCAACCACGCTTGTTGCTCAGGCGATATTGCTTCCGCTATCCTTTGCTGGCTGCGCTTCACAGGTTGTTCTTCGGGGGGGGACGCAGGTGCCCTGGAGCCCGCCGTTCCACTATTTGCGCGACGTTTTTCTGCCGGCCGTGAGAAAGAGCGGGCTGCGAGCAGAGGCAAACCTCAACACCTGGGGATGGTACCCGGTGGGAGGCGGCGAGTTCAGCTTGACGGTCCAGCCCGTCCGCCAATTGACCGGCCTGGAGTGGGTCGAGCGGGGGGAACTGCCACCGGCAGGAGTGACCGGGGTGGCAGCCGCTACCAATCTTCCATCGCATATTCCTCAGCGAATGGTAGACCGGGCCCGGAATGTATTGCGCACGGCGGGCATTGCCAGCCAGGTACAGCCGCTGCGAGAGCGGGGCCCGGCGGCCGGCGCCGGCATCTTTCTGGTTGCCGAGTATTCCAACGGGGCGGCCGGTTTCTCGGCGATTGGCCAGCGGGGCAGGCCGGCCGAGAAGGTGGCGGAAGAGGCGTGCTCTGCGTTGCTCGACCACCATGCCGCAACCGGCGCGGCCGTGGACACTCACCTGACTGACCAGCTCATTCTGCCGCTGGCGCTGGCGGCCGGCGACTCTGTCCTGGCCACGGGCCAGATCACACAGCATACGCTCACCAATATCCACATCGTCCGGCAATTCCTGGAAACCGATATTCGGATTGAGCGTGAGGACGCCGGCGGAACGATAAACATCAAGGGGGTTGGCCACCATGTTTGAGATCCTTTTCCTTGGCACTTCCGCCTCGGCCCCCTCGGCCCATCGCGGGCTTCCCGCCCATATCGTCCTGCACCGCGAATCCCGTTTCATGATCGACTGCGGTGAGGGAACTCAACGCCAGATCTTGCGCAGTGGCATCGGCTTCAAGCGGCTGGACAGAATCCTTATCACCCATGGTCACCTGGATCATATCCTGGGTCTTGGAGGATTGGTCTCCACTCTGAGCCGCTGGGAGGCGATGAAGAGACTGGAGATATGGGGCGGCCGGTGGGCGCTAGAGCGGATCGGGGACCTCTTGCACGGCGTGGTCCTGCGAGGAGCTCGTTCAGAGGTAGATATCGAGTTTATTGAGATATCGCCCGGGGTGCTCATAGAGGACGACGAGTTTCAGTTGAGCGCCTTTCAAGTCCACCACCGCGGGCCGGGTTGCTTTGGCTTTTGTTTTGAAGAAAAGCCGCGCCGGCCGTTTCTCGTTGAAAAGGCCGAAATGCTTGGCGTGCCGGCCGGCCCGGAACGGCGTGACCTCGTTTTGGGTCGTTCCATCACTCTGGCAGATGGCAGCGTTATCCACCCTGGGGACGTGTTGGGGCCGACGTCGCGCGGCACCAAGCTGGTTCATATTGGGGACTGTGCCCGCACCGACAACCTGCACCAGGCGGTTGCGGACGCGGATGCGTTGGTGAGCGAAGCGACCTACCTGGAACACGAGGGCGAACTGGCGCGCCGGTTTGGACATCTCACCGCGGCCCGCGCCGCCCGGCTGGCGGCCGAGACCGGGGTGCGCCAATTGATCCTGACACACATCTCCCGTCGCTACCGGGAAAAGGATGTGCTGGCCGAAGCACGGGCCATCTTTCCCAACACCGTGGTCGCCCGTGATCTGGAGATGTACCAGATTCGAAAGGCGAACTAGTGCCCGCTTGGCGGCGCACGCTTTACATCCTCACCGCCGCAGAGTTCATCGCGGTGGCTGGCTTTACCGTCATCATGCCGTTCCTGCCCTACTTTGTGCAAGAGTTGGGGATCACGGATCCGGATCAGGTGAAGCTCTGGACCGGCCGGCTCTTTGCCGCGCAGGCGGTTTCGATGGCAGCGATTGCCCCCATCTGGGGGACGCTGGCGGACCGCTACAGCCGGAAGCTCATGGTGGAGCGTGCCATGTTTGGTGGGGCGCTGGTGTTCATGGCCATGGGGCTGGTGCAAAATGTACAGCAGCTTCTGGCGCTCCGCATCTTGCAGGGATTCCTGACCGGCACGGTTCCGGCTGCCACTGCCCTGGTTGCTTCTACCACGCCCCGGGAGAGCTCCGGTTCTTCTTTGGGGATTCTGCAGACGGGCATCTTTCTGGGGGCCTCGCTCGGGCCGCTGGCAGGAGGGATCGTTGCGGATAGCCTGGGCTATCGGGCTGCCTTTTGGACCACCAGCGGCTGTCTGCTTTTGGCCGGGTTGGCGGTTCATCTACTGGTAGGCGAGGATTCTGGCCGGCCGGAGCACCCGGCTGGCCGGAAGGATGGACGCTTGAGGGACGGGTTGCTGATAGTGTTGCGTTCTCCGGCTTTGCGGGGCGTGTTTCTGATTCGGATGCTGAACCGCCTGGGTACCCGGGTCATGGGGCCGATGCTTCCGCTGCTTGTGCAGCAACTGGTGCTGAACTCGGATCGGCTGGCGACGATCACAGGCGTGGTGACCGGCTCGGGCGCTTTGGCCGCCGCGGCCGGCTCGGTGTTCCTTGGCCGTGCGTCTGATAGGTTCGGCCATCGCAAGGTGCTGGTGCTGTGCACCTTTGGCATGGGGCTCTTTTATTTGCCGCTGGCTCTCGTCGTCACCCCGCTCCAACTGGGTGCGCTCCAGGTAGCTGTTGGCTTCTTGATGGCTGGCGCATTGGCTTCAATCGCTGCTCTGCTGGCAACCCAAGTCCCAGAGGGGCGGCAGGGCGCAGTGTACGGGGTCAACACCACCATCGTTGCAGGAGCCAACGCTCTAGCCCCCATGCTTGGGGCCAGTATCGCCGTGTGGTGGGGACTGCGGGCGATCTTTGTGGTGGCGGCCGGTCTGTTCGTAGTCGGAGGGCTTTGCGCCCTTTGGGTGATACCCTCATCCGCGCCGGACGCTTGCCCATCCAAGTAGCGCAGGTATAATTGGACTGATCAGAATCGGGAGAAAAGCGAATGTCCTTGCGCAAAGCGAGCATACTCAAGTTGGCATCATCCGCCTTTGAGATGGATCTACAGGTGCTCCGAGGGGAACTGGAGCGTGGAGCGGATGGCCAGCTAGGAGTGAACCGGCACAATCTGGCGGATTGGTTGCGTGACTTGGAGGGAAAAGAGATCGTGCTCATCGCTGCTTCCCTGGAGGATGATCGCGAGATACCGGTGCGCACGTGTCGTACCTGTGGTCGAGACTATTCTGAGCACGAGTGCCCTCATTGCCGCTCGGCTCGCATTCGCCTGCGCGGCCGGTGATTGACCTGAGCCTTTCGTCTTGCTGAACCTGTCTCACCTTGTTGATTACCCCGGGCGGCCAGAGAAAGCGGAATCCATCCTGAGCCTGTGCCTCTCTGACAGGCAAATGAGGGTGTTGAAAAAGGGGCTGCGGCGACGGGAGAGAGAGGCGGGGTGGCCAATCACGAGTCTCATCGGCTTGACCGGCGGACGCGGCCATAGAGATGGATTGATCGTCTGGCCAAGGCGATGCAGGTGGGGGCTAGCGGCGGTAGAGCTTGTGGTCCTCAATGTACCGGTGGACGGCCGCCGGAATATCCTCGCCAACCGGGTGGCCTTGCCGGAAACGCTCGCGGATGAGGCTGGACGCGAGTGCATGGGGCGGACCCACGAGCCAGTCAACCCGATCTTCTATTCCTGGAACGATGCGTTCCAGTTCGCCCCAATCAACGGGCGGGCCGGGCCGCGGGTATACTGCCAGGCGAAGGGCGCCCACTAATCGCTCTGGGTGATACCAGTGCTTCAACTCGCGCAGCGAATCCTCGCCCACCAGAAACCAAAAGGAGGTTTCCAGCCCGTGTTTCTCTAAAAGCGGGGCCAGCAGGTCGGCCGTATAGTGGGGACCCGGGCGGTCTGTGTCCAGTCGGGACAGGGCGAAGTGGGGGCGACCGGCGATGCAGAGCTCGGTCATGGCAAGCCGGTGGTGAACCGGGGTGAGGGAAGGTTTGTGCGGCGGGAGTCCGGCCGGCACCCACAGCACCTGGTCCAGCACGAGTTGCCGGTAGGCGGCCTCTGCCAGGGTCAGGTGGCCGCGGTGGGGAGGATCAAAGGATCCTCCCAGGATTCCTAATCGGTCCACTCCAGAACCTTGTCTCCAATGACCACCGGATCGCCAGGTTGAACGCCTGCGTTCTCCAGTGCGGCCGTGATCCCCATCGCATCCAGAATGCGCTGGAACCGGGCGGCGGCTTCGGAAAACTCCCAGTAGGTCATGGCGGCCAGCCGTTCGATTCTGACCCCGGATACTTGCCACCCCGGTCCTGCTTCCGTCGTTACCCGTTCGATAAGGAAAGCGTCCTCATCCTCCTGCGGCCGGGCTTCAGGCCGGGACAGATCCAACGAGACCGCCGGGGGCAATTCCACCAGCAGTTGGTGCGCCCGGCGCAGCAATTGCTGAACGCCCTGCCCGGTGACGGCCGAGATGCTCATGGCTTCGAAACCGTGCCTCTCGGCCGCCGCCTGTATCTCCGGCCACCACAGCACGGATGCTTCCTCCAGGTCCATCTTGTTCAAAACCACAATCTGCGGCCGGTCCGCCAACACGGGATTGTACAAGGCCAGTTCCTGGTTGATCTTGGCCCAATCCTCAAGCGGGTCCTCTGCCGCTCCGTCCAGCATGTGGATGAGTACACGGGTGCGCTCAATGTGACGCAAAAAGTCGTGTCCCAGACCGGCCCCGGCGTGTGCACCTTCGATCAAACCTGGAATATCGGCCAGCACCAGCGTTGAGAAATCGTCCAGCGCAGCGACGCCCAAATTGGGGTGGAGAGTAGTAAAGGGATAATCGGCGATCTTGGGCCGTGCCGCGCTCACGACCGAGAGCAAGGTGGATTTGCCGGCATTGGGCACGCCGATAATGCCCACGTCGGCGATTAGTTTGAGCTCCAGGGTCAGCCAACGTTCCACGCCAGGTTCACCGCGCTCGGCAATCCGCGGTGCCTGGTTAGTGCTGCTGGCGAACCGGGCATTTCCGCGGCCGCCGCGTCCTCCCCTTGCTGCTGTGACCTGTTGTCCCTCATTAGCCAGGTCCGCCAACAGTTCATCGGTATCCGCGTCTCGAACCACAGTGCCGGGGGGCACCTCGACCACGAGTGGATCGCCGGCCGACCCGGTCTTGTTGGAACTGCCGCCGTGTCGCCCGCTCTGAGCGCGCAAGTGTACCCTTCTTTGGAAATGAAGCAGGCTGCTGACTTTGGGGTTGACAGCCAGGATCACATCCCCGCCGGGACCGCCGTCCCCCCCGCTTGGCCCGCCGAGTGGAACATGTTTCTCTCGCCGGAAGCAGACCATGCCGTCGCCGCCGTCTCCGGAACTGACAAGAATCCTTGCTTGATCGTAGAACATGACGTCGATGGCGGACGGCTCGGCTACCCGCTGCCAGCCTGCCCGCTATGCTCTATTGCTGCTTCGATCAGGGCCACGAACAGTGGATGCGGCCGGTTCGGCCGAGAACGGAACTCTGGATGAAACTGGCACCCTATCATCAAGGGATGGTCGGCCATCTCGACGATCTCGACCAGCCGGCCGTCGGGGGAGAGGCCGCTGAGTATCAATCCGTGCTCCCCCAAAACGTCCCTATACCAGTTGTTGATTTCGAATCGGTGGCGATGACGTTCGTCAATGCGCGGGATGCCATAGGCGGCTGCGGAGAGGGTGCCGGGCTGCAAGTGGCACGGATAAAGTCCGAGTCGCATGGTGCCGCCCTTGTCCACCACCTCCTGCTGGTCGGGCATCAGGTCTATGATCGGATGTTGCGTGCCTGGATCAAACTCGGTGCTGTTGGCCGTTCCATCACCCAGTGCGTCGCGGGCGAGTTCAATGCACATCACCTGCATTCCCAGGCAAAGACCCAGATAGGGGACCTTGTTCTTCCGTGCCCAACCGGCGGCGGCGATCTTGCCCTCAATCCCGCGTGGCCCAAAGCCCCCAGGCACCACAATCCCGTCCACCCTTTCCAGGAGATCCCATCCTTTACCCTCTTCCAGGTCACCAGATGGGATCCATACCACCTCTACGTCACGGCCGCACTCCCATGCCGCGTGGTTGAGCGCCTCGCGGACACTCATGTAGGCATCATGCAGAGCGGTGTACTTGCCCACGATGGCCATCGACACTGATGGTTTGGGTGCTCGAATCCTCTCCACGATCTTGCGCCATTCGCGCATATCTGGCTCGCCGGCCTGGCTCAGTCTGAGCCTCTTGACCAAATAGTCTCCCAGATGGGCCTCTTCCAGCAGCAGGGGAATCGCATACAGCACGTCCGCAGTGGGCAGCGGGATGACGGCCTGCTTTTCCACATCGCAAAAGAGCGCGATTTTTTCAAGCAATTCGTCAGCGATCGGGTGGTCCGCACGGGCGATGATAACGTCCGGTTGAATACCGATGCTGCGCACTTCGCGTACGCTGTGCTGGGTCGGCTTTGTCTTTAGTTCGCCGGTGGCGCCGATCAACGGGAGCCAGGTAACGTGGACAAAGAGCGTCTTTTTTCGACCCAGGTCCTTCCGCATCTGGCGCAGGGCTTCCAGAAAAGGGAGACTCTCGATATCGCCCGTGGTCCCACCTACTTCGACGATAATCACCTGTGCCTTGCTGGCCTCGCCCACCTGCCGGATACGTCGTTTGATCTCATCGGTAACGTGGGGGATCACCTGAATGGTGCCGCCCAGGTATTTTCCCCGCCGCTCGTTCCGAATGACCGAAGCGTACACTTGGCCGGTGGTGACGTTGCACACGCGGCTCAGGTTTTCGTCTGTGAAACGCTCGTAATGCCCGAGATCGAGGTCGGTTTCTGCTCCGTCATCGGTGACAAAGACCTCACCATGCTGGTATGGAGACATGGTGCCAGGATCCACGTTGATGTAAGGGTCCAGCTTTTGAATGGAGACACTGATCCCGCGGCTCTTGAGGATGCGTCCGATGGAGGCGGCTGTCACCCCCTTGCCTACCGAACTGACCACCCCTCCGGTGCAGAAAACGTACTTGGGCACCGCTATGACCTCATTCTGCTAGCGATCACGGAGCTGTCCTTTGCCAAAAAAGAGCGGTGGGGAGATGGCTTCTCCCCACCGCTTGAGTGGTTGCAGAGTATCCGGTCGTACGGAAACGAAAAGCCAACTACCTGGCAAACGGTGATGTCCTTATTGCGCAATCCGCGCTGTTCAGACGAGTTTCGTCAGATCCGCTGCCGTCCGCTTCATGTCCAGGAAGATGAGGCCCAGTTTGGCGTTCTTGCGGGCGAGGACCGTTAGCACAGCTTCCTGTCCAACCGACATGAGTATGACATAGCCTGTGTCCCCCCGGATGTAGACCTGGTCCAGCACTCCCCGCCCAAGCTCGGAGGAAATGCGTTCCCCGAGCGAGTGCATCGCGGCCGACATGGCCGAGACTCTGTCTTCCTCTACCCCGGACGGAAGCGACGAGGCCATTATCAGCCCGTCAAGGCTTACGACGGCCGATGCCTCGACATCGGGCGTACCGGCTTGAAGGTCTCTTAGGCGGCTGACCATTAATTGAGTACGAGACCTAGCCATGAGCTTCGCTCCTGCTGGATTCGCGCTTGCAGACGGTCGGAGATCGGCCAAGAATCCAAAAACCGCTGACATGATACCACAAACGTTGGCAAAAGCAAGCAACGGTTGTGCGGTGTGGGGAGTTGGCGTCGATAAACAGACAAGTTGCCGTCCCGTCTTTGGTTCGGCAGTGCAAGGGGGAAGACCAAAAGGGGTGGGATTGGGGCGCGCAGCGCCCAATCCCACCCCTATATCTTTCACCCCGCGCGGCGAGACAGGAATACGGGCGTCAAAGGCCACCGCTTGGAGATATGGCGGATGGGCAGTACAATGCCTCTGCCCGGATAGTCCATCGGAGTTATCAAGGTGAGTGAACCTCCCGGTCGGCGCAAGGCCTGTCCTCACTGCGGCGCGATCCCTTCGCCACGTCTCTCCCTGCGGTGGCTCAAATACGCTGCGGTGGTGCTGGGGGCGGTTGGTTTGCTGATCGTGTTTCTCTTGGCCGGTCAAACGCCGGCGCCCCTCGTTTCCATCGCAGATCTGAGCCCGACCATGGACTCTACCGACGTGCGTGTTGAGGGCACGGTCAGCCGCCAGCCAGATTATGATCCCCACACCGGCCTGCTCAACTTTTCAGTGGATGATGGGACCGGCGAGGTGCGCATAGTTGTCCCCGGCGAGGAGGCCGATGTGCTGTGTGCTAGGCAGGATAGAGTTCCGCGTCTGGGGGACCGGATCACTCTGGATGGAACCGTCCTTGCGCGGGAAGGGTCTCTGTTTCTGACGGTTCGCGTGCCGGGTAGTGTGTCTGTCACCCGGCCGGAACCGACCCTGGTAGAGATCGGGGCTCTGACGCCCGAGTGGGATGATCGGCCGGTGGAGGTGATTGGGGTTGTACGCCAGGTGCGCCGGCCCATCTCGGGTTTGACCATCATCGCCCTGCGCGACGGGACCGGCGTGGTGGATATCGTGATCCCCGAGCAAGTCACCCAGCTCACGGGCGATCTGCACCCCGGCGTGCTCGTGGTCGGCGCCTCGCTCAGGGTGCATGGAGTCGTGACCCTGTGGGGGGGAGCACCTCAGATCGCGTTGACCGATGCGGCCGGAGCCGCACCGCTGCCGGTCGGAGTGGAATTCGCCCCATGGCGCACCGTTGAGCAGATCGGGCGAGAGTCAGTGGGCCAGTTCCGGCAGCTTCTCGGGGTTATCATGGACACTGATCCCTTTTCGGCCGGCATGGAGCTCGAGCTGGACGATGGGACCGGTGTGATCACGGTTCTGCTCTCGCGAGAGTTGGCCGATCTGGTGGCGGCCGATGGTCCACTAGAGCCGGGGCTGCGGATGGAGGTGGTGGGAGAGATAACGGGAATCGGCGGTGAGTGGA
>WSZX01000319.1 GCA_013139935.1 Ardenticatenales bacterium | reverse complement strand
CGAACCGTGACCGTCGGCCATGAATTGGTCTTCCCTGGCGCGGGCGTGGACCAAAAGCACGTCAGCGTTGCCGTCCACACCCAGTTGGAGCGCCTGCCCGGTGCCAACGGCAACAACGTCCACCCTGGTATCGTGCGCGGCCTCGAAATCAGGAAGCAGGTAGGCCAGCAGGCCCGAGTTATCGGTGCTGGTGGTGGTGGCCAGGATCAGATGTTGGGCTGGCGTCCCAGCAGTGGCGATGGGTCCGGGGTTGGTCTCAAGCGTGGCGATCGGCGCCTTGTCGCCGCTGCAGCCAGTCAATGTGCCCATCAACAATATCCAGATGCTAACCCGGATCATTCTGTTCTTTGGCATGTTGCTTCTCCTAGTAATGAGTGCCTACGAGCTTGCAGTACAGATACGATCGCCTGCGGTTCTCGCTGCCCGCAGGCGACAGATAGTGGGTGGTTGAAGGTGCTCTCAATACGTGCTGGAAAACAACTTGGAATTCTTGTGGCCGCAGAGTGCACTTGATTCGCCATTCGAAGCGGAAAGCCAGTTCTTGACAGGTGCTCAGTACACCATCTCGCCGCGAACAAACGCCGCCGTGCGTGGATCACTGGGCGATTGAAAAAAGGTGTCCGCGTCAGCCATTTCGATGATCTGTCCGTCCAGCATCAGCGCCACCCGCTGTGCCAGCCGCTGGGCCTGAAAGATGTTGTGTGTTACCAGCACCAGCGTGACGCCGTGCTCACGATTGAGTGCTTGCACATTGGCCTCGATGAGCCCGACGTTGTAGGGGTCAAGGTTGGCTGTGGGCTCGTCAAGCAGCAGAACATCGGGCCGCAAGACCATGGCGCGGGCCAGTGCTACTCGCTGAGCTTCTCCACCAGATAGGGTCCGATCATGACGGCGGCTCTTATCTGCCAGTCCCACTTGCGTCAACGTGGCATTGACGAGTTGGGTTGAATTGCGCTGGCCTCGCAACCGTAACCCATACGTCACGTTGGCCCAGACGCTCCGATTGAGCAGTTCCGGCCGTTGAAAGACGGTGGTCACACGGCGGCGCAGGGCGAGTGGCGCCACCCGGCCGGGACCGAACTCTGCGCCAAGGAAGCGAATCCGGCCGGCGGTGGCTGGCTCTAGGAAGTTGAGCAGCCGCAGCAGAGTGCTCTTGCCCGCTCCGCTCGGCCCGACGATGGCCATGATTTCCCCACGTTTGATGTTCAGGTGTTCCACCTGCACGACTGGGTGGCCGTTGTAGGCCTTTGTGACTTTATGCAGTTCGTAGATTGGGTTGCTCATTCGCGGAACGCTCCACCTTGCAGCCACAGGACGGCGATATTGGTGATAAAGGCAAATGCCAGCAAGACCACTCCCAGCGCCAGGGCCAGGTCGAAATTGCCTTTGCGCGTCTCCAGGATAATGGCGGTCGTGAGCACCCGGGTGCGCTGTTCGATGTTGCCGCCTACCATCATGACCGCACCCACCTCAGAGATGATGCTGCCAAAGCCGGCGACAATCGAGACAATGACGCCAACTCGTGCCTCTGCCAGTACTGCCAGTTTGCTCTGAAGGGGAGTTGCGCCCAATGACTGTACCTGCTGGCGCAGGTGTGGACTGACCCCCATCACCGCCGCCATGGTGAATCCCGCCACCAAAGGAAAGGAGATGATAGTCTGGGCCACGACCATCGCCGCCGGCGTAAAGAGGGCAGGGATGAATGACCATGCCAGGCGCCCCAGCGGGCCGCTGTGTGAGAGCATCAGGTAGACAAACAACCCCACAACCACCGGTGGAAACCCCATGCCGGTGTAGAGGAGTGCGACGACAAGCCGGCGGCCGGTGAAGCGGCTCAGGCCCACGATCGTGCCGAGCGGAATACCGATCGCTGTGCTGATGAGTAGCGCGGTGCCGGACACTGACAGCGAAAGCTGTGCAATCGTTCTCAGTGCCGGGTCTCCGCCGGCGATCAATCGTATGACCTCGACCAGTCCCTGCAGAATCTCCTTCAAGATTCCTCTCCAGTCACCCTGGTTGATGTCATGGAACCCGCTTCTCCCGGCCCGTTTCCGAGGCATCATAGCCGCCGAGGCTTGCGATGGCCTCCTTGAAGCTGGGAGACCGGATGATCTCGGTCAGGGCCTGGGCGGCCGGTGTCTGCCATACCTCATCGGGGATCACCAGGTCATACCGCTCCTGGGTCAAGGGGACAAAGGCCAGCCCCTCAGCGGCCGCGGCGGCATGAATGCCCAATCCAACTGTGGCCTCTCCGTGGGCGACGGCGCGGGCAACCGCCAGGTGGGTCAGCTCCTCTCGCTCATAGCCCGGTATTGAACTCGGCTCTATGTCCAGCGTCTCCAGTTGGGCGTCCAACCAGACCCGGGTGCCCGAGCCGGGCTGGCGATTGACCAGCCGCACTCCGGGCCGCGCCAGCTCTTCCAGTCGGCCGATTTCCTGGGGGTTACCGGCCGGGAGCATCAGTCCCAGCGAGCGGTGGGCCACAGTGAGCAGGACCAGCCGCCGGCCTACCAACAGCCGCCGCACGAAAGGGATATTGTAGCTGTCAGTCGCCTCGTCCCACAGGTGGGTGCCGGCGATATCAGCCTCGTTCCGGGCCACGGCCATCAACCCTCCCAGGCTGCCACTGTACTCCACCGATAGATGGGTCCCGGTTGAGTGGCGGGACAGCATCCGGGCCAGCGACTCGATCAGCAGATCGTTGCTGCCCGCGAATCTCAGAGTTGCCCGTCGGGGCCGGGCACTGGCCAGTGCCTTGGGTGCGCCGCGGCTCTGCGTGTCTCGCCAGCGCGAGATTGCCACGGATAGGGCTGCCTCGGTCTGCTGTGGGGAGTGACCGCCGCTGATAGCTGCGAGCAAGAACTGCTCGGCTCGGTTGACGAGAGACGCCCATCGCCAGACCGGCTGTTCAGGTTGAAAGGTGTTGCGGGTAACCCGCGTGCCGCCTCCGCGGTGGCCCTCGACAAACCCTTCCTGGGCGAGGATAGCGTAGGCTCGGCCGGCGGTGGCGGGAGTGCAGTTCCATCGCTGTGCCATCTTCCGCACCGGGAGAAGCTTGTCGCCCGGCGCCAGTGCACCCGAGGCGATGAGCAGCCGGATCGATTCGGCTATTTCCAGATAGAGGAATGACTGCGTTCGATGCATCATTGTAGCACTTGTATGATCACAATTGTAGCAATCAATCCACAGGTGTCAACCAAGAGGTTGGAGAGGGTAGGAAAACATACGAGGGGCCGTCGCCTCTGCAGTTCCGCTGCTGCAATAGGAAAGCCGGCAGGCCCTTTCTCAACACCCTCAGGTTGGAGAGCGTCGGATAACCGGTGCAACGTCATTCCCTCCGTACAGGTGGGTCCCGTTCAATACTCTCAGGTGGTGAGGCCAAGGCGTCACGGCGAATGCTTGCCCGCAAGCAGGCCGTGCGCATGTGTGCGGGATTGTGCCCGATGATGCGCATTGGGGAGGGGAATCATTGACAGAAACGCGTGATTGGCTACCATAGGGGTGATGCTAGTTGGCGGATTGTGCATGCGATGTTGAGCGCGAAGAGACAGCAGGCGATCAGTGAACTTGTTGCCCAGAGCGGAGTGGTCAACGTAGTGGATCTTGCGCGGCGATTTGAGGTCAGTACCTCCACTATTC
>WSZX01000420.1 GCA_013139935.1 Ardenticatenales bacterium | reverse complement strand
CTGGATTCTGCGCTTACCTCGCATGCGTCCACTATCACGATTAATCGGTGCGACACCAACCAATTTACTTATTTCTTTGTTGTTCAAATCGCCCAACTCAGGTAAGTCTGCAAGCAACGTGTAGATCTCGGTGTCCGCCGTATCATTAACAAATTTAAGCAGGCTTTGTTTTTCTGTCCATTCAGCTTGCTCAGCAACGTATTTTGCTAACTGTTTTTCGACTCGTTTAATCTCAGCATTGAGGTAACGGATGATACGTCGACAGGAAACAGCTAATACTTTCCCCATGATGCCGCTACGGTTACTTTCTTGTGTCCGTAGATTAACCAGCTGACGGCGGCGCGTAATTAAATCTTTGATTGCTATTAGATTTTTGCTCTTCGCTGGTGTAACTCTGGGTTTTAGTACTGCACCAAACTCAGCAATAATTTGTGCGTCCAGTTTATCTGTTTT
This sequence comes from Ardenticatenales bacterium, assembly GCA_013139935.1. Lineage (GTDB taxonomy): Bacteria > Chloroflexota > Anaerolineae > Promineifilales > UBA4811 > GLR113. Next base: position 2,945 of record WSZX01000420.1, on the reverse strand, counting down.
AGCCAGTTGATCGTTCGCACCGGCGTAACGCCTCACCAGTAGCGGTTTGACGATGCAGACGGGTAATTTACGTGTATAGGCTAGCTGCGCTAGCTCAAACTCATAACGACCCGTCGCCTCCATCACCAGTCGCTCAACCTGGTAATAAGATAAGCGTTTAAAGATACGTTTTATACCAGCGACTGTGTTGTCTTCACGCCAATAAATATCTTTTTCATGGATGCACACATCCAGATAGTGCTTACCAACATCAACCCCTACATTCACCACTGTTTTACTCTTTGTAAGATTTGCCATAGTGACTCCATCTTGCTAAATTCGAGCTCGAGGCTCATTCGACTGTTCGAGTTAAAAATCGGGTCGGTTCAGCATCCACGCTTGTTAACGGTCTGTTAGACCTATCACTCATCGGATTACTGAACCGGTAACTTGCTGCTAACAGGTTACGGGCCTCACTTTACATTGGAGTCGGAGATCATGGAAATTAAACCATACAAGCCATTCAAGTTGTGATCTCCGCTTCGCTGCATTAATTGCACTCTGACCCCAATTCATTACAATATTAAATTTTGTACGAACGGGCGTTATGGATCGATAACACATACTCGCGGGAGGGTGATTTTAGTTTCAACTTCCTGTTTGAACGGTTGGCTGCGGGAGGCAGATGGCTGCTTTGGTGTAAAGCCAAACGGGAAGACCCAACTAGAGATCGAAGCTGATACATCGCAATTGGCGCCCGGCAAAGAGTACGGGGAATCGCTCACGCTCACACCTGCGGATGGGAGCAAGCCACTCCGGCTGGAGGTGAGGCTGGCAGTTGCCGTGCCACACGTCAGCTTTAGCCCCGAGCGACTGGTCTTTGACCTCACCTCAACCGACGTCACGCCCCAGCAACTCAACCTGACCAATACCGGCAGTGACAAAGTAGAGTGCACTCTCACCCGTGATGAGCACTGGCTGCTCGTTCGCCCCAAGACGCTGACGCTTCCGGCCGGGCAAGGAGCCCAGGTGACCATCGTCGTCCGGCCGGACCGGCTGCCACCCATTTCCCGGCCCCGCGCCAGCCTGACCATCACGCCGTCACACGGGCCGGCCGCTTCGGTTCCGGTCCAGGTCATTACCGGCCGGCGATCTGTGGCCCGCCGGCTCTTCTTTCCGGCCCTTGTAGTGGGCCTCAGTGTTCTGACTGCCTGGGCGGGGCTCCAGTTTTTCAGCAACGGGCCACTGCGCTCTATCCTGGCGCCGGCGGAGCCAACTCCAGCGCCATTCAGCGCCGAGGAACTGGACAATGAGATGGTTCACGTTGGGACCTTTGCGATGGATCGCTACGAGATCACTAATCTTCAGTACACTCGCTATGACCCGGACCACACATATGCCACAGGGGAGGCAATGCTGCCCGTAGTCAACATCATCTGGGAAGATGCACGGCTCTACTGCGCTTCCCTGGGCAAATCGCTGCCCGATGAAGCTGATTGGGAGTTGGCGGCGGCGGGCCACGAGGATTGGATGTATCCCTGGGGATTCGAGGGCGACCGCTCGCGTCTCAACTCGGCGGACAATCCTGACACCCAGGGCCTGATGCCCATTGGCATGTTTCCCAGTGGAGTTACTCCGAGCGGAATCTACGATCTCCTGGGGAACGCATCCGAGTGGGTCATTGGCAGCCCCGCGCACCCGCAAACTCATCGTGGCGGCTCTTGGCGGGACGCTGGCCTGACCAACTCGCGCGACTTTTGGGAGAGCCCTGGCCTTGCCGCCGAGACGATTGGTTTCCGCTGCATCAAACATGACGAATGAGCCAGGTCCTGCGGCCAGGAGCAGGTCTCAACACGCCGCAGAGACGCCAGATCATTGAACCGGCCAAGACATCGCTCCAGTTGGGATTGGACCGCGGCATTCGCGGGCGAAAGCCGCCTCACTGGACGCCTAATAGCCCGCTTTGCCACTCGCAAGGTTCATCAGCGGCCTTCCTTCCAGGTAGCGGCGCAGATTGCTGGTGAACAAGTCAATCGCCCGCAGGTCATAACTCGGTGTAAAGCCGGATACGTGCGGGCTGACAATGACATTGTCCATCTTCCACAGCGGGCTGCCGGACGGGAGGGGTTCTACCTCAAAAACGTCCAGGCCGGCCCCGGCGATTTGTCCCTCCTGCAGAGCCTTGATTAGCGCATCCTCGTCTATCAGCTTGCCCCGGCTAACGTTGACCAGATAAACGCCAGGTTTCATGGCCTTGAACGCCGTCTCGTCAATCAGATAATGCGTCTCGGCCGTCAAGGGGGCGCACAGCACCACATAGTCACATTCTGTCAGCATCGAGCGAGTGGCTGCGGCCGGGTATACGCGGTCCGGCAAGTCACCAGCCGGGTCGCCAGTGCCGTCGAGTTGGTACCCATCATCCGTAATCTGCCTGGGGTCCCGCTTGGTGGCCAGCACGTGCATGCCAAAGGCGCGGGCCAGCCGCGCGATCTCTCGCCCGATGCTGCCATAGCCGATGATTCCAATCGTCGCGCCGCGAAGTTCCTGGGGGACAAACTTCTCCCAGCGACCATGTGGCCAGACACCCTGTTTCTGGTACGCGAACATGCGCGGGAGACGGTGTGCCCAGGCAAGGATGGAGCCCATCACGTATTCCGCCACCGGCACCGCGTGCACGCCGCTGGCGGTAGTTATTGCCACGTCGCAGTCCAGCAACGGATGCCCCTGCACGTGATCCAGGCCGGCGGTGTGGAATTGCACCCAACGCAGGCCGGGCGCATCCTCCGGACTAGGGAGAGCACTCCATGTGTACAACACCTCAGTCTCAGCCACAGTACTTGATGGCAACGACTCTCTGTCTCGAAGTGGTGCATAGGAAAGGCGAACCTCGGGAGAAACAGCCCGCACTCGCTCCAATAGATCCTCCGCGAACCTTGTCGACACCAGGACATTCACAGTCATTTCCG
>WSZX01000310.1 GCA_013139935.1 Ardenticatenales bacterium | reverse complement strand
GCAAGGGAATGACAACTGGACTGGCCGGCATGAGCGCGGGGCTGACTTCCATGCTCAACACCGCCGGCAGCACACTGACCAGCCGGCCCCAGAGTTCCGGCGGAGGCAGCGGTAGCTGGGGCGGCGGGGGCTTTAGCGGGGGCGGCGGGGGCGGCGGCGGAAGCGCGGGGTTTGGCTAAGGTTTGGCTATGATGAAAAGCCCGGGTAAGATCATTGGCACGATCCTGATTGGCAGCGGGGTGCTGGTGTGCCTGGCCGCAGGCGCTTGGCTGGTTTTCGCTGAAGGCAACACCAGGGGCGGTGCCCTGCTGGGCGCCATCCTGTCCCTCCTGATCGTTGCCCCGCTTGTCGGGGTCGGCATCTTCCTGCTCATCAGGGGGCGTCAGGAAGAAAGGGCGATGGCCGAAATAGCCCAGCAGCGGAAACTACTCAACATTGTGAAAACCCAGGGACAGGTCACCATAAGCGATATGGTTCTCGAGCTTGATGGGACCTATGACCAGATCAAAGACTGGATCTACGAACTGGTCGGCAGAGGACTCTTTAGCGGTTATGTCAACTGGGAAGAAGGCACGCTCTACAGTCAACAGGCATCAGAGCTGCGCGGGGAAACCCGCTGCAAACATTGCGGTGGAGAGCTGGATCTGGCAGGCAAGGGAGTGGTCGGGTGCCCTTACTGCGGAACCGAGTACTTTATCAGCTAGAACGGAACCTGGTCAACTGGCGTTCCACTGTAGGACTTTCAGATCTCATCGGACACACTAGTTTGTCACGGAATCTATCAAGAGTCAAGTTGATCAAAGGAGAGGAACATGACGGGTATCTTTGAGAACATCACCGATAGTAAGTCGGCGCTGGCAAAGCTGGCTTCCAAGGTGCCTGGTCTCGGCGGTTTTATGGAACGCAACGACCGTCGCGCGGCCGACAAGCTGCTGCGTGAAACACTGTCCCGACGGGTGGAAGAACAACACCGGAGGATTGGCGACCTGCAGCAGCAGATGATGAGTGGGCAGGGACTGCTAATGCTAGACGATATGGAACGGGCACAGACTAGCCTGGTGACCTTTGCCGATTCGATTCGCACTGCAAGCTACGGCTATGCAGGATTGTTTGACAAGGTCAAGATCAACGAGGAAGAGCTCTCCAAGGTCTACGATTACGACAGTGGGCTGTTCGAGAACGTGCAGGACCTCACCAGCGCGCTTGACAACATCCAGGTCACTATTGACACCGGCGAGGGGTTATCGGCCGCTGTTCGTGAGCTCATCCGGGCAGCTACCACAGCGATGGAAGCTTTCCGCCGGCGAGAAGATGTTTTCCTCGGCCTGGCGTGATTCCAGCTTAGCACTTGTTGAGAAATGACTTCCCGTTTTGGATGGTGAATCAGGTGCACTCCGCGGCCACAAGTAAGCCAAATTGTTGTTGAACAAGTACTTTGGGAGAAAGAATCATGGCACGAGTCTTTGACATCATTGAATACACGGACGCGATGCGCAACGAGATGGTCCACCGCATCCCGGAGCGCGGGTCAGGCGATTTTCGTATCGGATCCCAACTCATTGTGCGCGAGAGCCAGGAGGCAGTCTTTGTCCGCGACGGGCAGGCTCTCGACAGCTTTGGCCCTGGCCGGCACACCATCACCACCGCCAACATCCCCTTGCTGACCGACCTGGTGGGCAAGGCCTTCAGCGGCCGAACCCCATTCACTGCTGAGGTCTTTTTCGTCAGCAAGCGCGAGTTCCTGAACCTTGGATGGGGCACACAGCAACCGATCATTGTGCGAGACCCCGAGTTCGGCGCGGCCGCGCTGCAGGGCTTTGGGACCTACACCCTCCAGATCGCCAACGCACAGATGTTCATCGCCAAGATCGTCGGGACCGGAGCTCGCTATACCACCAACGAGATTCAGGACCAGTTGCGAGGCGTGCTCTTGGAGAAACTTCAGGACGTACTGGGCGAGCTCAAGCTCTCGGTGCTGGACTTGGCCGGGATGGTAGAAGAGATCCGCGGGGCAGTGCGCGCCAAGGCGGCCGAGATGTTCCAGCAGTGGGGCGTGGAGCTGAAATCGCTGGTGATCAACTCGCTAAAACCGGCCGCGAACCAGCTTGAGGTATTGGCTGAGATGGGTTTGGTTGGGGCGGATCGGGTGCGCGGCCTTCAGGCCATGAGAACGGCCGATGCCACCCTGGAAGCAGCCAAACAGGAAGGCGGAGGCATGGCCGGCATGGGAGCAGGTCTGGGAGCAGGCATGGCAATCGCCCAGCAGATGACTCATAGCATGATGGGCGCCGCTCAACAGCCTGCCGCGCCAGCCGCTCCTGCAGCGCCCGCTGGCGCTAAAGCGCCCAGTGTGATGACTCCCGCCCAGGCGGCCGCCTACTTGCAGGTCACCGAAGCCGACATCATGGCCATGATCACCGATGGCAGCCTGAAAGCCAAAAAGCTTGGCTCCTCCTACCGTTTGGCCAAGGCGGTCATCGACGAGTTTATGGCAAGCTAACCACCGGACCACGCCCCAACTGCCCATGCAGAACGCCGCCGCGGCAGGAGATGGGCGTGTATGCTCCGCACGGCCGTTGCTCCGCCCCGAACCCGCATTGAGGGACAGAACGGGCTCGGCAACGGTCGGGCGCGGACCAGTTCCGGGCAGGGAAAGGGGACTCGTGGCAGGTTGGTTGCCAGGCTGGCGCGGCGACTGGCAGGGATACACACCTGGCTTTCGTACTCGGCCGGGTTTCCCTTAAGACCTGAGGTCCCCCGCCCTCGCCTGGCCGGCGACCGTGACACCCGCGGCCGCAACCGGTCATTCGGCCGGAGGGGCAAAGAGCTCTTCCAGCTCTCTATACGTCGCCCTTGGCAACGGCTTGATCGCCCGCGAACGCAAGAATCCCTTCAGCTTGGCCGCTCGCACTACCGGGATGCTGGTCTCCCCCACATTCAGAGTGACCTGATCAGCAGTGAAAACGATGATGGCCGTCACCGGCGTATCCGCCAGTTCAGGCGCATGCTTTGCCAGCGAGCGGCGCATCTGTTCTATCTGGTAGTTTGCCTCTTTTGTTGGATTCCCCAACCCCTCCTGCCCCATGAAACGCAGCACCGTCCCTAAAGAGAACCTCTGGCGCCATCTGTCTCCCTCGACAGTGTACTCTCTCCCCTCTGTCTTTACAATCAACACCACCGGCCCCGAAGGAGTGAGCAGGAGATGGGAAACGGGCAGGGCAAAGTGATACAGATTGTATTCCCCTCCCAACCCTTTCAGGCTCTTGTCAAGGATCTCGTCCGGCCGGGGGCTGCGCCCCCAACGGTTGGTGTGATATATCCCGATGCTGGAGAGGATGAATCCCACCAGCAACGCCAGGAATGGGACATAGATGGTGAATTGCACGGGCACATCCCAGTTCGGCGCCAGCCACGTGAACGCCATCCCACCAAGGAGTACTGCAATCCCCACCAGACTGGCAATCTGCCCGATTTTCTTTCTGCGTGCGACTAGCTTCTCATCACGAATGATTTGCATCTCGATCTCCGCTCCTAGACATTTGCATCGAATCTCGCCAACACCAGGCAGGCATTCTGCCCTCCCAGGCCAAAGGAATTGGAGAGGACAACGTTGACCTCGGCCTTGCGAGCCACGTTCGGCACATAGTCCAGATCGCACTCCGGGTCCGGCGTGTCATAGTTGATGGTGGGGTGGATGATACCATGTTCCAGCGTGAGTATCGAGGCTATGGCCTCCACTGCCCCGGCCGCGCCCATCAGGTGGCCCAGCATCGACTTGCTGGCGCTGATCGCCAC
>WSZX01000001.1 GCA_013139935.1 Ardenticatenales bacterium | reverse complement strand
AACACCTCCTCGCCATCCTTGAGGTAGCGGCCCGAGTTCTTGCTCGCCAGGAGCACGCCTTTGGGGCTCCAGGAGAACTTGTAGCCAAAGGGGTTGGTGTTGGCCTCCGGCGCCGGCAGCCCACCGCACCAGGAAGTAAAGTTGGTGATCTCCCCACCGTCCTTTTGGACGCGGTGGATGACCTCCATGGCAAGCATATGGTCGATGCCCGGGTCCACGCCGATTTCGTTCAGCAGCATCACGCCGGCCGTTTTCGCCGCCTCGTCCAGTTGGGCCATCTGCTCCTTGACATAGGACGTCGTAACCATGTGTTTGCGGTGCTTGATGCAGAGCCTGGCCACCTTGGGATGATGCACGTAGGGCAACATGCTGACGGCCAGATCGGTCCGGCGGATCGAATCCTCCAATGCCGCCTCGTCGGAGACGTCCAATTGGAGCGCCTCTCCGTTGGGGTAGCCCTTGATGATGTCCTGGGCTTTACTGAGGGTGCGGCTGGCCACGGTGACGTGAAAACCTGGTTGCTCCAGCAGATGCCGGGAGTGCGCACCCGCTACCAGTCCGGCGCCGAGAACGAGAATCTTTTTCATCTTTTTGAATCCTCCTATGCATGATACGACTCTACTAGAATAACTAGAAAATCCACCACGGACGCCTTGCGCAGAGAACACGGAGTTTTTTGACCTGTCTTTCAAGAAGCCAATATCCTACGTGTGAACCTCGAATATTCTTGCGTCGCACCTTAATGTTTTCTTTGCGCCCTCCGTGTCTCTGTGGTGAGATGACCTTTTTTCAGGCAAGTCATGATACGCGATACGTAGGGTCCGAACATAATGGGTGAAACTGTGTCTGCTGACTACTACGCACTTATAAATCCCTTCCCGCTTTGCACTTGTTAAGAAATAGCTTCCCGTCTTCAATGGTGATTCACAGGTAGAGCGGTCACAGAACCGCCAAGTAGTTTTTGAACAAGTACTTTGAATGCGGAATCAGGTGCACTCCAAGTCCGTAAAAGGCCAAGTTGTTTTTGAACACGTACTAGGACCTCACTACCGCAGGAATTGCTCGATGTAGCGATAGTCAGGCGTAAGCTTGCCTTGATGGGCGATAACCGCTCGTTTGATCTCCGGCGGAAGCGCCAGTTGCTCAAACGGCGCCGTATAGTCGGCCCTGGCGATGGGCGGGATGAACCGTGTGAGCACACCGCTGAAATCCACCGAGGCGTCCCGCGGCAGTTCGGCGGGCAGGATGTCCACCGCCATCACCACCGGCCCCTCGCCTTCATAGCCATCGGTCGCCTCGCCAGTGACGGGATGGTAGACAAAGACAGGCTCATCGATCTCGGTGGAGCGGAGAGTGCATTCGATGGCCCCGTCGATATCGCAACTAATGTCCCCGATGACCCGCAGGCGGGGCTGGCCGGCGCGGTACAGTTGCTTGAGATACTCTTTGGTGACGAGCCGGGGGTATTTTTCGTCCCAGTAGATGCAATTCACGATCATGGTCAAATAGGGCACATAGCTCTCGAATTTGGCCCGATATTTCTCCGGGTGATCATAGTAATCCTGCAACTCGAATTGGTCGTGAGGAGAAATGGGCTCTACAGTGTGCTCTTCTTTGAACACTGCCTTATAGATGACGTTCCTGGCATAGTCCGACCCCTGGGCCAGGGAGGCGACATCTTTGGGCTCCACCTCCACGACGGGCAGGAGGTCGAGGATATCCCCGACCCCGCCGGCGACACTTCCGTACCCGGTGATCCCCACGATCAAGGGCGCCACCGAATCGGGCAAGCCCTCGGCTTTGAGCCTCTCGCCCGCTCTGGTAACGGCCTCCCGGCACTCTTTCAGGCCATCATACTGGTAGGTATGGCAGAGCTGGGTGAATGGGTTGGGAATCCCTTCCCATTCCAATCGTTTTCCCATGGCCCAGAGCGACTCGACCATCCCAGCCATGCCAGCGTGCCGCCCGAAGAAGATCAGCCGCCTTCCCTTTTCATCGGCGACCTTTTCATAATCAACCAGCGTACACCCCAGCTCTAGTATTCTTCGGAGCATAGGCATGTTATAGGGCTGTCCTTTGACGACGTGGGCAAAAAAGACATAGGCTTTTCCGGGCTGGAAAAAGTCCAACGGCATCTCCTTCACCCCAAAGACCACCGGGCAAGCGGAGAGATCCTCCTGCACGATGGCGCCCGCCTGGACGAACTCTCTTTCTGAGAAGACCCGAATGGAGGAGGGTTGCACCAAGACGTCAACGCTGTCCTCCTCCTTGAGCATCCCGGCATGTGCAGGAATAACCGGAACGCGACGTTCCCAACGGCTCTTGTCCTCCCGGCGAACTCCGATACACGCATTCATGTTCTGTTCTCCTGGTAACCTGATATCAAGCGGGTTCGATTAGCCGCCCACCATGCCGGCCGGCACGTCCGCGGCCGCCTCTGGCACTGGAGACCACCGGTAGCTGAGCTTGTAGCTCCGAGCGATCACGAGTGTCTCAGTAGTACGGACTCCGGGTATCATCTGAATCTTTTCGGTGCTTACTCGGGTGAGATGCGCAAGATCGCGGCACAAGACCTCAACTATCAGGTCGCGGGAGCCCAATGTCATGACCAGGTAGCTGACCTCCGGGATCTCTGCAACGGCCGTGGCAACTTGATCGACCATGCCCGGCTCGACGATCACGGTGACGATCGCCGGGGCGCGAAAGTCCAGCGCCGCGGGGTCTACAATCCCCACGGTGTGGACAATCCCCTGGTCCACCAGATGCCGGTAGCGGCTCCGAATGGTGGTTTCCGACACCCCGGCCTGTTTGGCCATGTGGGTAAAAGGCGTCCGCCCATCTTGCTGCAGAGCAGATAGAATCAGTCGATCCAGGTCATCCATTTCGCCTCCACCCAGCCGCTGTCAATCCGAGTCCGCACCGGCCGATGCCTCTTTGCATCGAAGATCAAACCTCGACCCTCATTCTATCACGATTTTCGATTCATTTCAAGTCCCGACTAGGATTTTCGACGCATTCGTTGACACCAGATTCGATTCGTGATAGGATAACCTTCGCGACCGGGGTGAGCACTGTCCCGGTTGCGCTGATCGCACAGCAGCCGGGCGCCGATCGCAGACCAGAGTCCGCTCGGCCGCGTTTTGCACTGGCCTGGCTTTCACGGAGATCCGAGACCTCCAGCACGTATCAGTTGACCCAGCGTGGAGGCTTCCGCCGGGTGGCCGAGCGTGCGGCCTGGCTCTCGCCCACGCACTTTTCTTTCCGCTCTAAATGCGGAATCAGGTGCACTCTGCGGCCACAAGAATGCCAAGTTGCTGTTGAACAAGCACAAGTACCATGTACTACGCACTTGTTAAGGATTAACTACCCGTTTTCGATGGTGATTCACAAGTAGAGCGGTCACACAACCGCCAGGTTGTTTTGGAACAAGTACTGTGTGTCGCTACCAAGCCCTGAGGAGGACCGAGATGGCCGGCAAAATCGAATCGATTACCAACCCACGCTTGAGCCTGACCGTGCTCAGCCCAGAGGACGTGCGGCAAATCCACACCGCCACACTCGACGTCATTGAGAGCACCGGCGTCCGATTCCCGTCGGAACGGGCGCTGGATATCTGGGAAAGCCATGGGGCCAGCGTGGACCGGGACACCAGTATCGTCAAGGTCGCCGGTCACATCATTGAAGAAGCGCTCGACAAAGCCCCGCCCGCCTATTCGCTGGCGGCGCGCGATCCGGCCCAGGACCTGCCGTTGGACGGCAACCACGTCTTTGTGGGAACCGATGGCTGCGGCCCGGAGGTGCTGGACATTGACACGGGCAAACGCCGGCGGTCGTGCCTGCAAGATGTGGCCGACATCGCGCGCCTGGCTGACTGCCTGGAACAGATAGCCTTTCA
>WSZX01000139.1 GCA_013139935.1 Ardenticatenales bacterium | reverse complement strand
AGAACGACGCGTCCGAGCCGGAGATTGCCCAGACGTTGAAGGAGTTGGCCATGCCGGGCGGCTTTGACATCACCCTGGACATCACCGACGGTGCAGGGTACTGGGACCGCTGGACGGAGGTGGATCTGGGCATCACCTCCTGGACGCACCGTCCCATCGCCGTGATGGTTATGCCGCTGGCCTACACCGAGGAGGCGATCGGCAACTGGAACGAGACGCGTTGGACGGACGACGAGTTCGAGACGCTCTTGCGCGAGGCGCAGGCCACGCTGGACGTCGAGGCGCGGCGCAGCATCATGTGCAAGCTGGAAGACATCATGCAGGAACGGGGTGCCATTGGCAATAGCTACTGGAGGAGGGTGTGGAATATCACCAACTCTGTGTTCGAGAACGTCAAGGCCCACCCCACCGCCTACGACCTGCTGTACGACGTCTGGAAGAACGAATAGGTCACCCGCATTAGCACAAGTCAGAAACCCAGTTCTCGAGAAAGAACTGGGTTTCTCGACCAAAGGGGCAATCCTATGACTCGTTTTCTTTTGCGCAGTCTCATTTCGACCATTATTACCATGCTGCTGGTCTCTATGGCGCTCTTTTTGCTCATAGAAGTGGGCAGCGGGGATATCACCGTCAAGATCCTGGGCGTCTTTGCCACCCCAGAACAGCGAGCCTCCTATCGCGCCCAGTTGGGCCTGGATGCGCCAGCCTGGCAGCGGTACCTTGACTGGCTGGTCGGCAATGACTGGCGGGCCAGGTCCGTGGTCGGCTATCCGCTGGTCGCGGCAACCAACCCCCAAACCAACGAGGCAGAGTGGTGGGCCGACGTGGATGGCCAGTTGACCCGTTGGAAGCTGGAACAGGGACGGCTGCTGGCTTTGAAACGCCAGCCCGAGGGGGACTATACCTCCCACCTGGTGAGTGGCCTCTGGCAAACGGACGAAGAGGGCAAAGAGTATTTCTGGGGGCTGGATACCAAGAACAATGCCGTCATGTGGGTGCGGGGCGCAGGCGCCGAAGTCTGGGTGCTCACCAAGGCGGGTCTGCGTAAGGAAGGGGATGGCCCGCAGGAATACATCCCGCTGCGCAAGGGGCTGCTGCGGGGCGATCCAGGCAAGTCTTTACAATACGGCCGTCCGGTCGCCGTCACGCTGGTCACCCGGGTGCGCAATACGCTGGTGCTGGCGGCGGTGGCCTTTGCCGTGGTCATGCCGTTGGCCCTCTTTTTCGGCATCCTGGCCGGCATCAACGAGGGCAAGCCCCTGGACCGCCTTATTTCCATCACCAGCCTGGCGGCCACTGCCACGCCGGAATTTGTCACCGGTATCTTTTTGATCCTGATCTTTGGCATCTGGCTCAAGGTGCTGCCGGCGGTGGCCGTCTTTACCAGCGCCGACGCCATTTTCGAGAATCCAAAACTGCTGGCGTTGCCGGTGCTCACGTTGACGGCGGTGGAGTTGGGCTACATAGCCCGTATGACGCGGGCCAGCATGGTGGAAGTGATGGATTCAGCCTATATCCGCACGGCGATTATCAAGGGGATGCCCAAGTCGCGGGTGGTGATACGCCATGCCATCCGCAACGCGCTGATGGCGCCCATCACCATCATCATGCTGCACGTCAACTGGTTGATCGGCGGCCTGGTGGTGGTGGAGGTGATCTTCGGCTATCCAGGGCTGGGCAAGTACATCTTTGACGCCGCCATCTTTGGCGATTTCAACGCCGTGGAAGCGGCCGCTATGGTGACGGTTACCATTGCCATCGCCACCCGGCTGATTGGCGACCTGGCGTACACCATGCTCAACCCGCGTATTCGTTACGGATAACGTAGGACGATTTGGAAAATCGTTTTACAGGGAGGTTATTATGACTGTAACGGCGGCGGCGCAACCGCGTCCATCCCGGTTGCAGAGCTTATGGAAAAGCATCTCGCTCATTTTCGAATCCCGGGTAGCCACCGTTGGCCTGGTGATGGTGCTCTTTTGGGTGGTGCTGGCGATTATCTCGCTCTTCTGGACCCCTTATAACCCGAATGCGCAGGATTTCATCCAGAATACCGGGCCCAGCGCACAGAACTGGTTGGGTACCGATCACCTGGGCCGCGATATCCTCTCCCGCCTGATGCAGGGCACCCAGGTCATTCTGCTCAAAACCCGTTTGCCGGGGGAGGCGGGAATCTCCATCCCCGGCGGGGTGGCCATTTGGGGCGTGTTAGGATCGCTGGCGTCGGGGGCGACGTTGGGGCTTAACGCTGGCTATCGCGGCGGCTGGTGGGACCAGGTCATTATGCAGGTCCTGGATGCGCTGATCGCCTTCCCTCGCATTGTGCTCTACCTGGTGGTGATCGCGGCGCTGGGGCAGAGTGACCTGGTTGTGGTCTTGGCTATTGCGATAACTGGGGCGCCAGGTGTGGCCCGCCTCGCCCGCAGTTTGGCCATGGACATCAAAACCCGCGACTATATCCGCGCGGCCGAAACCCGGGGCGAGAGCAAATCGTTCATCATGTTCCGCGAGATTTTGCCCAACGCCCGCGGTCCTCTGATGGTGGACGGGATGCTGCGGGTGGGCTATGCTATCTTTGCCATTGGCACGCTCGGCTTCCTGGGCATTGGACTGCCGCCGCCAGACCCCGACTGGGGCAACATGGTCAACGAGGCCCGCAAGAGTATCTTCTCCAACCAGTTGGCCGTGATCTGGCCGGCGCTGGCGATTTCCACCCTGGTCATCGGGTTGAATCTCTTTGCCGACGGGTTGCGTGAAGAGCTGACCCGCTATCAGAAGTAAGGGAGGGAAAATGGCTGACTTGATTTCAATCAGGCAGGACGCGCCCCCGGTTCTCGAACTGGATAATGTGGCGGTAGCCTACAAAGTGCGGGGCGGGGAAATCGAGGCGGTGCAGAATGTTTCCTTCGAAATCAGGCGCGGTGAAACGCACGGCATCGTCGGCGAGTCGGGCTGTGGCAAGAGCACCGTTGCCTGGGCTGTGCTCAACTTTCTGGGGGCCAACGGGTACGTCAAACACGGTAGCATCAAGTTCCAGGGCCGGGAACTGGTCGGCGTCGTGGGCGAGGAATTGCGCAAGCTGCGGGGCGACCAGATTGCCATGGTCTACCAGGACCCGATGCAGGCGCTCAACCCCTCCATGCGCCTAGGCGACCAGATGTCGGAGATGTTGACCGTGCACCGGGGGATGGGCAAGAAGGAGGCCGAAGAGCGCTGCATCGAGATGCTGGAACGCGTCTATATGCCTGACGCGGCCAACGTGATGAAGCGCTATCCCCACCAGATATCCGGCGGCCAGCAGCAGCGGGTCGTCATTGCTACGGCGCTCCTCAACAACCCGGCGCTGTTAATCATGGATGAGCCCACCACGGCGCTGGATGTGACGGTAGAAGCGGCCGTGCTGGACCTGATCGCCGAGTTGCGGCGCGATTTCGATACCGCCATCATGTACATCACCCACAACCTGGGGGTAGTAGCGCGGGTTTCCACCCGCGTGGGGGTAATGTACGCCGGCGAGATGGTAGAACGGGCGACGGTGGAGGAGATCTACAAGCGTCCCCGGCATCCCTACACTCAGGGGCTGATGCGCTGCGTGCCCAAACTGGGATCTGACAAGGGCAGCAGCTTGCTCTACCCCATCCGCGGCCGGGTGCCGCCGCCGGATAACCGCCCGGCAGGCTGTATTTTTGGCCCCCGTTGCGACTATGTGCGGGCACGTTGTCGCCAGGAAGGGCCCCAATTGCGCCAGTTTCCGGGCGATAGCTGGGCGCGCTGCCACTTTGTCGAAGAGATAGACGCATCCGAGTGGACCCCCACTGAAGACATCACGCCGCCCACTATCAAGGCCCGTGAAATCGCCC
>WSZX01000490.1 GCA_013139935.1 Ardenticatenales bacterium | reverse complement strand
GAGTTCGTCCAGGTGCTCGAGGCAACAGTCCAGTGGCCGGGAAAGCTTATCCACGCGCTCCAGGTGCGATCTCAAATGGGTGACAGCACCGCCTTGGTCTCTCCTGATGAAGATCTCAGGTACTTTCGGCCGGTGGGTATCTATGGTATTCTGCAGCTCATTGCGATTACGCTAGAGACTGGCTTCCGAAAGGGGTATTGGATCTATGTCTTTCGCACGGCCGGCTTGATCAGTATCGCATTGGGAGTGACCAATCTGCTGCCGCTTCCCGCCCTGGATGGCGGCCGGATACTGTTTGTTGTTATGGATTGGCTCTCGGAAAAGATTCTGCGCCGCAAGATCAATCCGGAGAAGGAGATATTGGTTCACGGCATTGGGATAATGGTCTTGTTGTTGCTCATGGTGGTCATCACGTGGCAGGATATCGTCAACCCGCTGATCCAGTTCTCACCCTCCTCCACTCCCACGCCATGAGGTGAGCGCGTGCCATGGCGGACAGATTAGCCTCCCTGCTGACGAGAATAGCCGACGAGGAATCCGCGCTCCCGGCAGATGATCTGCATCAACTGTCCGACCTGTCCGCTTCCTCAGCCGCTGCCTTTGAGAGAGCTTGGCCCACGCTGTCTGCCCATCGCCGCCGGGACATCCTGCACCGTCTGGCCGAGATAAGCCGGTACAATTTCGAGGTTGACTTTTTCCCGATTGCCCTAATGGGCGTCAGGGATCAAGACAGCGGCGTGCGCCTGACTGCCCTCGACATGTTCTGGGATGCGGAAGCCCCGGAACTGATCGCTCCGTTGCTGCGTCTCCTGCACCAGGACCCAGAGGTGACGGTTCAGGCCGGGGCGGCTCAAGTGCTCGGCCGGTTTGTGCTCGCTGGGGAATTGGGGCAACTCTCCCATCAGGTTTTTGACCACTTGACCAGTGATCTGCTGACGATCATCAATGACCTCGAGCGGCCTTTGCTGGTCCGCTGTCGGGCGCTAGAGGCGCTGGCAGCCGCCAGCCTGAGTGAGGTGCAGGCCCTCGTCCAGGACGCGTACCAATCACAAGAGGACGTTCTCAGGATCGGCGCCGTGGCGGCCATGGGCCGCACTGCTGACCCTTGCTGGGTATCTATTGTCCTGGCCGAGCTTGAGAGCGATAACCCTAGCATGCGTTATCATGCTGCGCGGGCGGCCGGCATGCTGGCCTTGAATGAGCTTGTGCTGCCGCTCGTTGAGTTGTTGGATGATCCAGATTCAGAAGTCATGATCGCCAGTATCTGGGCGTTGGGAGAGATCGGGGGAGACGAGGCCCGCTCCGCCCTGGAGTGCTTGCTGGACGATGGGGATATCGGCGACCTGGCGCGGGATGCAATAGAGATGACCGAGTCGTTGGGTGGTTTGCCGTTGCCTCCGCTCCGCAGTCTGGGGTCATGAATCGCTGTCTTATCTGTCTCTTGGCGACCTTGCTCGCATTGGCGACCGCCGGACCGTGGCGGGCTGAGGCTGAGCCTTTGATCACACTGGTTTCCCAGGAGCATAGCTACAGCTTTGCCCGTCAGATCCACTTTGAGGCCGAGTTCAGCAGCGTTTCTCCAATCACCAGTGTGACCCTCTTCTTTGCTGCCCAGGACGATCTCCGAGTCTTTCACGCCGAACTGCCGGTCGCTGGGGATCAGACCAAGGCCGGTGCCGGCTATACGCTCGACCTGGCGGAATACCCCTTGCGACCGTTTGCCCGGGTCGAGTTCTGGTGGCGAGTGGAGACTCGAGATGGGAGCGTGCTGGAGACCGCACCCGCCGCCTTTCTATATGCGGACAACCGATATGATTGGCAACGGGTGGCGGACGAGGATTTCCAGATCTACTGGGCAGCCGAGGACCCCGGTCTGGGGTACACCGCGCTTCGCATTGCCCGGGATGGGTTGGAGCGTATCGGGACGATTCTGCCTGATGCGCTGGCGCAGCCAGCCACTATCTACATCTATCCTAGCTTGGATGACTATAGGTCTGCCCTGCAGTTGGCCGGGTTGGAATGGATTGGAGGCCACGCTGATCTGGAGTGGGATGTCATCTTGTTGAGTGCGGCCGGCGGACCCAATGGGAGCACTGAACTACAGAAAAAGATCCCGCACGAGATAGCGCATTATGTCATAGGCCAGAGAGCTGGAGGAGGGAGCAACCAGGTCCCATATTGGTTGCACGAAGGGCTGGCGGTGGGTAATGAACCCTGGCCGGATCCAGCTCTCACGCTGGTGTTGCAGCAGGCGGCTGAGGACGGCTCCCTGTTGTCGCTGGAGACACTCTGCGGTCCTCCCCCCGATGCCCAGCCAGATGCTCTGCTCTTCTATGCTCAGAGCGCCAGCGTTGTGCGCTACCTCCGGAATCACCATGGTGACCTGGTCATTCGGCAACTGCTGGCCGCCTACGCAGACGGAGCGGACTGCGGCGGGGGAGTGGAACGGATACTCGGAATGCCGCTGGAACAGTTGGAAGCTGACTGGTTTGGCAATCTTTCAGAGGAGGGCGTCCGAGTTGCACCATACATCTCTGATCCCGCTTTCCTTTTGATGTGGATTGGGCTGCTTGGTGGAGGAACGGCACTGGCCAGCACCTTTTACCTGGCTCGACCCCGGAACGACGGGGGCGGGGAGCGACATGAGTCGCCTACGTGACCGGTGGAGGCGGATTCCTTTGAACCGATTGCAGTCTGCCAACGCGATGCGGCCTCGGTCTTGGCTGTTGCACAAAATGCGCCAGATCTCGAACGACCGGCCCGAAATCCCCGCTATCGGTCCTCGAATGCCAGGTCCGAACCAGTGCATGTTGGCCGCATGTCCTGCAAGGAGAGACCCGCATGGAAAATAGACGGATCAGCGTCATTGTTCGCGGCCGG
>WSZX01000381.1 GCA_013139935.1 Ardenticatenales bacterium | reverse complement strand
GCTCTCAGGCGACTGGTCGCTGATGGCCTCGCTGAACGCATCCCATACAAAGGGGTGAAGGTCGTCGAGTTTACTCCAGAGGACATTGTAGACATCTGCACCAATCGTCTGGTGCTGGAAGGCCTGGCTGTCCGTCTGGCTACACCTTTGATCTCGGCCGAGGGGCTGGAGCGGTTGCAGGAGAACCTGAAAGAGGCAGAAGCGTACACAACGCAGGATCAGATCGGCCGACGCCGGCGGTTGAACGCCGAATTCCATCAGTCCATATGCCGGGCCAGTGGCCGGCGGTACCTGGTGCGCCTGATCGAGTCATTATGGAAGTGGTTTCCTAGTGTGATATTGTACGAAGGGATGTTGCGGCAGAAAGAGTTGTTGCCCGCCCGCCTGGGACGGGAGACACGGGAGCACTGGCACATCCTGGAGGCCCTGGAACGGCGGGATGCGCAACTGGCGGAGGCAGAGACGCGTCGCCATATCCAGAATCTATCCCAGGAGTTGACCGAAGTCCTTGGAATTCCCAAGGAGTTGGTGGAACCGTTGGAGACCATTTGACAACCCCTTCTGTTCGTCAGATTTGTATCCCCTGTCTGTATTGCGTATGGATTGCGCTGGAGAGTATCAGGTTGAGAATAGAGGTCGACTGTGAGCGCATTCGGCGCAATGCCAAAAGCATTGTTGGATTCTGCGCAGCGCATAACATGGAAGTCGTAGGAGTGACCAAGGGCACTTGTGGCCACCCGGAAATAGCCCGGGCCATGTTAGCTGGCGGTGTGAGAATGTTGGCCGATTCTCGATTGGCAAATGTGAGGCGGATGCGGACCGCAGGCATAGATGTGCCGTTTATGCTGCTGCGCCTGCCGTGTCTGAGCGAGGCCGCCGAGGTAGTTCAACGCACCCAAGTGAGCCTAAACTCGCAGGTAGAAACTGTGCGCGCACTGTCTTGCGCAGCGCAGGCCCGCGACATCACCCATCAGGTCATGCTTATGATCGAGACGGGCGATCGACGGGAAGGAGTGATGCCCGAAGATGCTGTGAGCGCTGCCAGAGGCATGTTCAAGTTGCCCGGCATCGAGTTGGTTGGGGTGGCTACCAATGTCAGTTGTATCGGCGGCGTCCTGCCCACTCGAGAGAACACACAATTGCTCGTGGACGCAGCAAGAGACATCGAACAGAGCTTGGATATTGATCTCCAAGTGATTTCTGGAGGTCACACGGCCAGTTTGGCCCTCCTAGACAGCGGTGAGATGCCGCCGCAAGTCAATCAAGTCCGCATTGGCGAAGGTATTCTCATGGGGGTGGATACCAGTGGCAACTGGCCGTTGCCCAGCCCACATCAAGATGCCTTCAACATCGTAGCAGAGGTGGTTGAGGTCGAAACGAAACCGTCTCTGCCTGAAGGCCCTATCACCATTGATGCCTTTGGACGCATACCTCATTGGGAGGATATGGGAACTCGACGGCGGGCTATCCTGGCTATAGGAGAACAGGACCTCCGCATAGATGGCTTGCATCCCAAACGATCCGGGGTATCTATTGTCAGTGCTAGCTCTGATTATCTGGTAGTGGATGTGACCGAGGCAACGCCGCCGGTCCATCTGGGCGATGAATTGGAATTCGATGCGATCTATGCGGCCATGGCAACCGCTATGGCCAACTTGGGAGTGACAAAGGTCATTGAACCTATCAAGGGGGTGAACGCTTGCTAGACATATTGATCAAAAACGGCACCGTGGTGGACGGTACAGGAAGACCGACTTTCAAGGCCGACGTAGGCGTTTTCGATGGTCGCATTGCAGTGGTGGCCAAAGATATTGAGCAAGAGACGGCGCGGACAGTGGATGCCGAGAACCTCCACGTGGCCCCCGGCTTTATCGATCCCCACACCCATTCCGATCTTCCCCTGCTGGTGGATCCTCGCGCCGAGAGCAAGGTTCGCCAGGGCGTGACCACGGAGATCATTGGCAATTGTGGCTTTTCACCGGCCCCACTGATGGGAGCGGCGGCCGAAGAGATGAGCGCCCAAGCCGCCAACCTGGGCCTGGAAGTCACCTGGCGCAGTATGGCCGATTATCTGGATCGCCTGCGGAACCCCGGCACGGCGCTGAACGTGGTGCCGCTGCTGGGCCACAACACGGTGCGTGGCTCGGTGTTGGGGTACGATGACGTGCAGCCCACGCTGGAGCAGCAGGCAGAGATGGAGCAGGTTGTATCAGAGGCGATGGAACAAGGGGCGCGGGGTTTTTCAACCGGCCTGTTCTATCCGCCGGGTTTCTATGCCCAGACAGCAGAGGTGATCGGTCTGGCGCGGGCGGCGGCGCGGCACGGTGGTATCTATGCCAGCCACATCCGCAGCGAGAGCGACACGCTGCTGGAGGCGGTGGCCGAAGCCATCGAAATCGGCAAGCGGGCAGAGATTAGGGTCGAGATCGCCCATCTCAAATTGGCCGGCTACCGCAACTGGGGGGGCGTTGACCAACTGATATCCATGCTGGAAACTGCCCGATCATCGGGCGAGCGCCTGGGCTGTGATCAATATCCTTACAACGCCAGTTCTTGCTGGCTGGCAGCCATGCTGCCCTATTGGGCACAGGCCGGAGGGGGCAAGACGATAACCAAGCGCTTGAGCGATCCGGAAATGCGCGCCCGGCTCAGGCAAGATTGGGCGGAAAACCGCGCCGAGTGGGAAGACCGTGGCGGTATGCGCCACTGGACCGATATTGTGGTCTCTGATTGCCAGGTCCGGCCAGAAGTGTTGGGCCAGAGCATCGCCGAGATAGCCGAGGCCGAAGGCAAAGATCCGCTGGAGGCCGCCTTTGACTTGATCGTGATCAGCGAAGGGCTGGTCGCGTGCGTGTGGTCCGATCAGCTAGAGGACAATGTGCAGGCCCTGATGCGCCATCCTCTGGTTGTGATGGGCAGCGATGGCTCATCGCTAAAACCGGAGGGAGTGCTGGGCCAGCGCAAGGTTCACCCCCGTAGCTATGGCACCTTTCCCCGTGTATTGGGACACTATGTGCGGGAAGAGAAGGTGCTCTCGTTGGAGCAGGCTGTGAAAAAGATGACCTCGATCACGGCAGAGCGCTTTGGGCTGACCAACCGGGGAGTGATTCGCGAGGGCGCGTGGGGCGATTTGGTGATATTCGATGCTGATACCGTCATTGATCAGGCGACGTTTACTGAACCCCACCAATACCCGGCGGGTATTCC
>WSZX01000378.1 GCA_013139935.1 Ardenticatenales bacterium | reverse complement strand
CACGGCCGCCGTGGCATGAATGAGCGTCGTGTCAAACACGGGCACTGGAATGTCGCCCTGCCCGACCAGCAACCCAATCTCGGTACACCCCAATATGATTCCCTCCGCCCCATCGTCAACGAGACGGTCGATAATTGCCAGGTACTGCGCCTTGGAGGAGGGGTTGACCTTGCCCACCACCAACTCTTCAAAGATCACCCGATGAACCGTCTCTCTGTCCCTCTCGCCGGGGGTCAACACCTCCAGGCCGTGTTTTTCCACCAGCCGGCCGCGATAGAACGCTTCCTCCATTGTCACTCTCGTTCCCAGCAGGCCGACCCTGCGGGTCACACCGTCCGCCTTGATTTTTCCGGCCGTGGCGTCCGCAATGTGCAACAGGGGAATCCCGATCTGCTCCTGCACCTCATCCGCCACTCGGTGCATGGTGTTGGTGCAGATCACTACAAAATCTGCCCCACCTTCCTGCACACGGCGCGCCGCCTGGACCAAGAGCTGGGTGACCTCGTCCCATCGTGCACGTTTCATGGGCGCCTCGATCTCGGCAAAATCAACCGAATACATCACGCTCCGGGCCGAGTGGAGGCCTCCCAGCTTGACGCGCACCACCTCATTGATGATGCGGTAGTACTCGATCGACGATTCCCAGCTCATTCCACCAATCAGACCGATTGTCTTCACGGTAGACCTCCTCAGATCCCTCGATGCCGGCCTTCAGTGCCGGCCTGTCAGTGCCGGCCGCTTTGTGCCGGCCCTGTGTGCCAGCCTCTTTTGTGCCGGCCCTTGAGCGCCGGCCGCTCCGCTGTTACGCCAACCGGTTTGCCGGGCTCAGAACCTCATGGCGAATCGCCCCTCCCGGTCGATATCGCTCAACCCGTCCCATCGGCCGGATGTTTTGCGGCCCAACTGGCGATGGGTCGCACACCGGCAGCGCTTGTTGCGGGGGTCCGGACACTCTCTTATCAGCTTTCTCAACGCTTTCACGTCGGCCGCACTCACCCGAAACCCCGCGTGGTCAAAGGACTCATCGCCCATGGCCCCACGCCGAGACTCTTCATAAACCGCAATCCCGGCAAAGCCACAGTGCGAGCATTTGACGATCTGGAGGGCAATCTCATCCGAGCGGCTATCAGGCGGCAGCTCGATCCTGGCGCCTATTCGCAGGGATTTGGATGTTGAGCACTCGGGACAAAGAAATGGCATTGGAACAGCTCCTTTGGGAAGGCAGTCGCCCACTTGCTGGCCGCATCTACTCTGTATGGTACCTCCTTGTGCGCCAGATGCAAGACTCCAAACCGAGGGTGTTGAGAGAGAAGTTGCGGCGGCGGGAGAGAGGGGCCGGGACAGATCTCGCGGACAGCCCTTTCCTCCCCGAATCCTTCTGTGATATACTGGAAGGCGCATCGGTTCCGG
The DNA here is from genome assembly GCA_013139935.1 of Ardenticatenales bacterium. Taxonomy (GTDB): domain Bacteria; phylum Chloroflexota; class Anaerolineae; order Promineifilales; family UBA4811; genus GLR113. Next base: position 1,894 of record WSZX01000378.1, on the reverse strand, counting down.
ACCCCCGACCATCGCGAGGGTTAGAGATGGAAACAAACCCCAGGATCCTGCTGGTGGATGACGAGCCCGCCATCACGGGCAACCTGGCCCCCCTTCTAGGCCGGGCCGGCTTTGAGGTGGCGGTAGCGGCCGATGGCGAGGAGGCCCTGCTCAAGATCGCCAGCTTTGCTCCGGCCCTTATCATTCTGGACGTGATGATGCCCAAGCTGGACGGCCGGGAGGTGCTGCGCCGGTTGCGCCGGGCGGACAATTGGACGCCGGTGATCCTGCTCACGCAGGTTGGTGACTCGTCGGAGCGAGCCATGGCGCTGCAAGAGGGGGCCGACGACTATCTCAACAAGCCTTTTGACCCGTATGAACTGGTGGCGCGGCTGCGAGCAGTGCTCCGCCGCGCCAGCCCCGGCCGCCCACCACTAGCGGCCGCCCAGCGATTGGCGAGCGGAGATCTGATGCTCGACCGGCAATCAAAACGAGCTCATGTGAGCGGCAAAGAGGTGAACCTGACCCCCAAGGCGCTGGCGCTGCTGGAATACCTGATTACCCACCCCGACGAACTCTTGACGCGCGACCGGCTGCTGGACGCGGTGTGGGGTTGGGGCTATCCGGCCGGCACCCGAACCGTGGATACCCGGGTCGCCGAACTGCGCCGCGTCCTGGGCGACGACGCTACCGATCCCGACTATATCGAGACGGTCCCCGGACAGGGGTACCGCTTTGTGGGCCAGGTAGAGAGCGCGCCATGAAGATCCGGTGGCCATGGCTCGCGGCGCTCTTGCCAGCCGCTACCGGACTGCTGACAGCCGCCCTGGTGACGACTGGGCAGTTGGAGAATCACAGCGTCTACCTCGCTGCGCGCCTCGTCTTTGTGGCGCCCCTGGTGGGGGTGCTGCTGACAGGCGTGGTGTTTGCGCTGCTGCTGCTCCAGCGCCGGACCCAGCAGACCATTCAGCGAGCCGTCCAGGACCACCAGGCGGCGGCGGCCGCTGAACGGCGGCGATTCCTGCAGCGATTGGACCACGAACTCAAGAACCCGCTGACCGCGATGCGAGCCGGCCTGGCGAACCTCGCCTGGCTCGCCCCCGAGGAGACCGGCCGCGAGGCGCTGAATAGCGTGGAGGCCCAGACGCTGCGGCTCAGCCGGCTGGCGGCCGATCTGCGCAAGCTGGCTGAACTGGAGACTCGCGACCTGGAATGCGCGCCGGTCGAGATGGGCTCGTTGCTGCAGGAGGTGCTAGAGGTGGCCCAAGAGCGGCCGGAGGCAAGCCGGCGCCGCCTCAACCTCAGCCTGCCACAAGCGCCCTGGCCTCTGCCGGCCGTTGAGGGGGATCAGGACCTGCTCTTCCTCGCGGTGCACAACCTGGTGGACAATGCGCTCAAATTCACCGCTCCTGGAGACACGGTCGAGATCCGAGCTTTTGAGGACGGCGCCCGCGTGGTCATCGAGGTCGCTGACACCGGTTCCGGCATCCTGGACGAAGAGGTCCCGCACATCTGGGACGAGCTGTACCGGGGCCAGGGTGCCCGGGGCGTGCCGGGAAGCGGGCTCGGACTCGCCCTGGTGCGGGCAATTGCCGAGCGACATGGGGGGCAGGTCAATCTCCGCAGCCGAAGTGGCGAGGGATCCGTCTTTACCTTGCGGCTGCCGCTTCAGTAGCTGGTGCGAGCCTCACCTCTTTCAGGTCAAGCCCGGCCCAGTACACCTGTTACCAGACGGTAACACGCTGTTTCGGGACTGAAACAGGGCCACCATACTCTTGTAACGGCGCAGTGCTACACTGGCAAGCAGTTGATTGATCAGTGTAGACAGGAGGTTGCTAGAATGAATACTCGGAACCGTTTTCCCAAGAGTTGGACGGCCATCATGCTCGCCCTGGGTGCGCTGGCGCTGATGGCT
>WSZX01000496.1 GCA_013139935.1 Ardenticatenales bacterium | reverse complement strand
GCCAACTGGGCCGGTTCTGACGGTGGTTACTGGCTGCTTCCGCTGACCGGTCTGCAAACCACCATGCCGCCCATCGGCTATGGCCTGACGGCCGAGAACCGGCAACTCGTCAACGATTTCAACCGGCGGTTGGCCGACGTGGATGACTGGTCTACGCCTGATAGCCTCGCCTTGCTGCAGAGCCGGGGGGTCACGCACATCTTGATCGGCGCCCGAGGAGGTCCGTTGCGGCCGGAGAGTTTGATGGCCAGCCGGTCCTTCCGGCTGCTGTTCAGCAATGGGGCTGCCTGGCTGTTTGAGGTTGATTACGGCGCCTAGCCGGCCTAGCCCGACATGCGGCTAGCCGGCCTTGCGTGCCATACGCGTGCCGGCTACTTGTCTACTATCTTCACGAACCGCCGCCGGCCGACCCGCAGAACCTGCTCTCCTGCTGGCTCGATCAGATGCTCGATCGTGCTGATCTTGACGCCATCTAGCGACACTGCGTTCTGTTGCACCAGGCGGCGCGCTTCACCCTTGCTACGTGTCATCCCGGCGGCTGCCATCACGCTCACAATGGTCATCGGCGAGTCCAGCTCAAAGACAGGCATCTCGTCGGGCAACTGATGGCGTTGAAAGACCCTCTGAAAGTGCGCTCTTGCCTCTTGCGCGGCCTTCTGATCGTGATAGATGCTTACGATCTCCTCGGCCAGTTCCATCTTGATCTCCATCGGATGGCGTGAGTCATCGGCCAGCGCCTGCTCAATGGCCGAGATCTGGCCCGGTTCGTAGCGGGTCACCAGCTTGAAATAAGTCGGCATCACCTCATCTGGAAGGCTCATCACCTTGCCGAACATATCCTCTGGCGCCGCCAGAATGCGGATGTGATTGCCCAGGCTCTTGGACATTTTGACTTTGCCGTCGGTTCCCGGCAGGATTCCCATGATGATCCCGACCTGCGGTCGCTGCCCGAATGCCGATTGCAGCTTGCGGCCGGCGGTGATGATATTGAACAACTGGTCGCTCCCGCCGACCTGGACGTCTGTTTCCTGCGCCACCGCGTCATAGCCCTGCATCAGAGCATAGAACAGCTCGTGCACGTAAACCCCATCTCCCTTGTCCCAGCGCAGGCGGAAACTCTCGCGTGCCAGAAACTGCTGCACCGTAAAGTTGCTTGCTAGGCCAATCAACTCCTCAAATGTAAGCTTTTCCAGCCACTCGTGGTTGTATCGGACGAGAGTGCGCTCGGAATCAAGGATGCGAAAGGCCTGCTGGGCATACGTCTCCGCGTTTTGCATGACCTCATCAAAGGAAAGCTGTGGTCTGAGCTTGTCCTTGTCGCTCGGGTCGCCCACCAGGCTGGTATAGGTGCCGATGAGAAAGGTGACCTGATGGCCGAGCTTCTGGAACTGGCGCAGCTTGTACATGACAACCGTGTGTCCCAGGTGCAGGTCGCTCGTGCGGGGGTCAAAGCCACAATATACCCTCAGCGGCGCGCCCTTGCGCTCAGATTCAACCAGGCGTTGGCGCAGTTCTTTTTCCATCGCCTGTTTGAGTTGATCGTCGCCGTACTCGGTTCCCTGCATGAGTATGGCCAACTGCTCTTCGATCGGTCTCATCTTCTTCTCCTCATCTGCCCCTGGCTCGGACGCGAGTTCGCCTCCCCCCCACCGGCATTCCGTCTGCCCAGGCAACACCCGCGTTGCCTCAAGCTCGGACCTGCAGGTTAATGGTGGGGATTATACCACGAACGTCGATTCGAATAGACGAGAGTGTAGAGAAACAAGCGAGGCGACGTCCCCTCTGCAGTTCCGCTGCTGCACCAGGAAAGCTAGTCAGAGTGGCAAAGGGGGCAAACCGTCCCAATCCCATCCCCCCCGTCGCCGCAACCCCTTATTCCCCACCCTCATGGACTGGCGGAATGCCGGCCGGGTGCTGGCTCCTGCCGGGCAGAGTAGGGGGAGTGTGGCAACTTTCCTTTGGTCGTGGATGCGCCGCCGCCATCTGGCTGGTCTCTGCGCGTGGACGGGGGACCTCGTCGCCCCGGGGGCACGCCCGCTCGGGATACTGCCCGGCGCGGCGCGGCCGGCTCACGAGCCGGCCGCGCAATACCTGTACCGCTCTGTTGCTGCCAGGGCTGCCGCCCTGGTTCCGCCCTCGGACCTCCTCAACTGCTCGAAAGCACGATGGGCAGGTAGATCCGGTAGAGTTGGTAAGAGATGACCACCTCATTCAGCACCGGAGTGGTGGCGCCGGTCGAGGTCATCACGGCTCTGTACTCGATGAATCTCGCCTGCGGGTGAGTCAGTGACTCGCCGGAGGCCGTGTGCGTCATCCACTCCGTCCACCCGGCGCCGGGAGTAACCATGACCCGCGTCGCCAGTGCCAGACCGCTGCCTGGCGTGATCGTCGCCGTCCAGGAGATTGTGCCCCACGTTGCCGGCCCCCCGGTGTTCAGGTCGCGCGAGTACTCTCCACTGGGCGCGTACCTATCGGCCGGGTAGCCGGCCGCATAGATCTGTGGTCCCGAGGATTCGCGGTAATCTTGCCACGCCACCACCACCTGCCCATCAAAGGCCGCTGCCATCGCGGGGGTATCACCCAGGACTGCATGGTTCGCCGGCCGGTTGAGGGTGCGCGGCTCGGTCCAATTCTGACCCCGGTCGG
>WSZX01000404.1 GCA_013139935.1 Ardenticatenales bacterium | reverse complement strand
CCCACCGTGTCGGCCATCATCGCCCACCTCCAGGCGCAGCAGGATGCGCTGATCGATCTGCGCGTGGAACGGCCGTCTCTGGAAGACCGCTTCCTGGAGATCACAACCGCAGGAGATACCCAATGAGCGCCTTTATCAACCACTTTGCATTCGAGTTCCGCACCGGCATCCGCAACAAGCAGCTCCTCATGCTGAATTACTTGTTCCCGCTGGGTTTCTACCTCATGATGGGCGCGATCATGGGGGAGATCAATCCCACTTTCATGGAGACGATTATCCCTGCCATGGTCGTGTTTACCATTCTGGCATCCACCTTGCTGGGTCTGCCTGATCAACACGTCAACGCTCGCGAAGCTGGTATCTTTCGCAGCTACAAGATCAACGGCATTCCATCGCTCTCCATCCTGATAATTCCGGCCTTGACGACCATGCTGCACCTGGGGATCATGACCGTGATCATCACCGCCAGCGCCCCGCTGCTGTTCGATGCCCCTGTGCCGGTGAACTGGGCCAACTTTGTCCTGATCTCGGCCGTGATGGCCTTTGCTTGCGCCGGCCTCAGCATTCTGATCGGCGTCATCTCCGACAGTTCGCGCGTGACGGTGCTGTGGTCACAGCTCATCTTCCTCCCCTCCATGTTGGTGGGTGGCCTCATGATTCCCACCAGCACGTTGCCCGATGTTGCCGGAAAGATCTCCCAGCTCTTGCCCGCCACTCAGGCGATGAACGCTCTCAATGGTTTGGCCATGGGCAAAGAGGCCGCCTTTTCGCCATGGGGTTCAGTCTTGGTCTTGTTCCTCGGCGGGCTGTCCGCCTTTGTGCTGGCCATCTATCTCTTTAGTTGGGACAGCCGCAACACGACGCGGCGCGGGCATCCCTTGCTGGCGCTGTTGTTTCTGCTGCCGTACGTGATCGCGATGCTGCTCTTCTGAGGAACTCGCGCGGGCAACCAGACCAACACGCAATTCAGACATCCGATTTCTCAGAGAAATCGGATGTCTTGTGTAAAGCTGCACCGGGGCGCAAGGTCCGGCTTGCGCCCCTACCGCGCTTTTCTTTGCCCACCAAGCTCTGTCCGATATAATCCGGGTGAGGCAGAGAGGCAGATCGGAAACCGGCGCCAGAGCTGGACAGCTTTGCACTCCTGTCGCCATTCATTGCCTGATCTACCGTGCGATATGGCAAGTCATGCCTTGACAAATCCTGACCATCAGACAAATCCGGTGAGCGTGCCACGCAACCACACCGGGACCGATCCTCAGAGAGAGATCTACCGAACACGCCCCTGGCGACAGCGGGGACGGCCAGCCGCCTAGCCGCCTGACCCTGAAAGAGGAATCAACCATGAAAGAACCAACCGATATCAGTCGGCGCCGATTCCTGATCGGGGCCGGCTGCGCGCTGGGCGCCGGCGCCGTCACCTGCAGTGGCCTGGGCCTATGGGCCGCACGCGCACCGGAAATCGAGTTCGCCCAATCGGATTGTGGCGACACGGACGGCGACAATAGGATCCTGGTTGCCTATGCCAGCCGCGCCGGGTCGACCGGTGAAGTGGCCCAGGCCATCGCGGAGGTACTGTGCCAGGAGAACCTGGCCGTCGATCTGCGCCTGGCCCGTGACGTTGCCGACGTGAGCGCCTATCGAGCCGTGGTTGTGGGCAGCGCCATCTATATGGGCCGGTGGATGTCAGAAGCGGCCGATCTTCTGGAGGCGCACCGGGAGGCCCTGAGCAAGATCCGCGTGGCCTGCTTTACCGTTTGCCTGACCCTGAAGGACGACACCGAGGAGAACCGGCGCACGGTGTCGGCCTATCTCGACCCGGTGCGCGAGCGTGTGCCGCAGGTGCGGCCGGTGGACGTCGGCCTATTCGCGGGAAAGCTCCAGGGCGACAACCTGTCCGCGCTCTACCGGCTCATCGTCAAGGCGATGGACTTTCCCGAGGGTGACTATCGCGACTGGACCTCCATCCGGGCCTGGGCCCAGAAACTGCCCCGGCTATTGGGATGCGCTTGAGGCCCCGGCCGATGAGCCAGAGCTGCCAGTTGGCACTCGAGGTCTACCATTCGGGTTCCCTTCGACAACAACCAAGCCGAGCGAGATGTACGGATGACGCGGTAAGTCTCCGGTTCCTTCCGGACGAAAGAAGGGGCCGACCGCTTCCGCCGTATTCGCAGGTACATCTCGACGGCACGCAAGAATGGACAGCGGATCATTGATGCGGTTCAAGACGCCTTGGCTGGGACACCCTTTGTTCCAACTCATGCGCTCTCAACTCAGTCAGGCCCACTGCTGGGCCTGAGCAGTTACCCAAACTGTATGGTGACTAGGATATTCGTCACTGTTTTCGTGACCCACCCATCCGGTCAGCCTGGACCCGTGGTATAATAGCGCGGGAAAAGGCGCAGTTGAGTAGGTAGCTTCGGCCTGGTCTCTCGTGCCAGGCCTACAAAGCAGCGCCCAGCGGATTGAGCTTGACTTGGTTGCCGCACCGAGCCCTGGTCACAGGGCTTTACTTTGTAAGCAGGCAATGAACTAGCCCTGCTGGGCGGCAATTGCCCCAATAACCAGACTGAAGAGAGACCTTTGATGACAAAATACGATGCTCTGAGAGAGTCACAAGCAAGGCATATTCGACCGATGCGCGATATGTCTTGCGTTGTTAAGCTGAAGGGAGAGCCTGCTGAATCGAAAGGGTTCACGCCAAGTTCGGGCCGGCAGATGGGGGTTGGCACCGTCGGGAAACTGCAAGTACCCCATCTGACTGGTATCACATGCACAAGTCTATTCACTCATCGTTGAACTATCTGACCCCGGCCGAGTTCGAGAGACAATGGCTTGTTCAGTTGGACCTGAAAGAATTATGCTCGTAAGGAGTACGTTTTCTGTGTCAAAAGGGAGGCGAAGTACGCCTATGGCCGTGATGGCCAGGGCCTTGATGTGGGTGGTGGAGAAATCCAATGCTCGTTGAACGAACCGATTTGCGCAATATTGCCATCATTGCGCATGTAGATCATGGTAAAACGACGCTGGTGGATGCTCTGCTCAAGCAAGCGCACGTTTTCCGTAGCAACCAGCAGGTGGCCGAGCGCGTGCTGGACTCTACCGATTTGGAACGGGAGCGTGGAATTACTATCCTGGCAAAAAACACGGCCATCAGCATCTACGATGCCGAGACGGACCAGCAGGTCAGAATAAACATCGTGGACACTCCAGGTCATGCGGATTTTGGCGGTGAGGTGGAGCGGGTGCTCAATATGGTGGATGGAGTGCTGTTGTTGGTAGACGCGGCCGATGGCCCTATGCCCCAAACCCGCTTTGTACTCCGGAAAGCGCTGGAACTGGGCCATCGCGCCATTGTGGTGATCAACAAGGTGGATCGCAAGAACGCTGACCTGGACCGGGTGCTCAACGACACTTTTGACCTGTTTATCGAGTTAGGGGCCACCGATGCACAGGCTGACTTTTGCGTTGTTTACACGGTTGCTACCATCGGACAGGCCGGCTTGACGTCCACACTCGGCCCGGATCTGCAGCCACTTTTTGATGCTATCTTGCGGGAAATCCCTTGCCCAACAGTGGAAATAGATGCCCCATTGCAGATGTTGGTGACCACACTGGATCATGATAGTTATCGTGGCCTCGCCGCCATCGGCCGAGTCGTTTCCGGGCGCATTGCGGCCGGGCAGCCTATTGCCCGCCTCACGCTGAGTGGCGAACAACTCGATGAAAGGGCCCGTTACCTTTATGTACACGAGGGGCTAATACGGGTTGAAGTCCCGGCCGCCGAGGCCGGTGAGATTGTGGCAATCGCCGGATTGAAACAAGTTGCCATCGGGGAAACACTGGCCGATCCTGAATACCCCATTGCCTTGCCAACCATCAAGGTGGAAGAACCTACCGTTAGGATGAGCTTTGGCGTGAACACGTCACCCTTTGCCGGCCGGGAGGGCCGCTGGGGTACCTCACGCAGGCTTCGCGAGCGTCTTTTTGCAGAACTCAGACACAACGTCTCCCTGCGCGTGGAGGAAACGGACCAGGCTGATATGCTCGTTGTTTCTGGCCGGGGCGAGCTACACCTGGCTATTTTGATTGAGACTATGCGCCGCGAGGGATACGAATTCCAGGTTTCTCGTCCTCAGGTGATCTTGCGGCAAGACACAGACGGAGAGACACTGGAGCCCTATGAAGAACTCCACATCCAGATACCCTCTGACACAGTGGGTATCGTAGTGGAAATGCTGGGAAAGCGGCGTGGTGAGATGATCAACATAGCGAACGCCTCCGACGGCAGCGCCTATGTAACTTATCATGTGCCTACCCGTGGCTTGTTGGGCTTCCGCCACCAATTTCTGACTGCCACCCGCGGCATGGGCATAATGAACACCCTCTTTTACCGATATGGTCCCTTGGCCAAACAAATTAACTCCCAGTCGCGCGGTTCATTGGTCGCCTGGGAAACTGGGGTCGCTTCCACTTTTGGGTTGAAAAACGCTGAGGAACGGGGTACCCTTTTCATTGGCCCAGGGGCAGAGGTCTACCGGGGGATGGTGGTTGGCGAACATCAGCGGCCGGGCGATCTGGACATGAACGTTTGCAAGACCAAGCATCTCACCAACATGCGTAGCGTAATCCGAGATATCGAAGTCCGGCTAACCACGCCCCGAGAGATGAGCCTGGATGAGTGCATTGAATACCTGAATGACGATGAACTGCTGGAAGTGACCCCAGAGAGTTTGCGCCTCCGCAAGCGCATTTTAGACAAGGACGAACGTGGTCGGCAGACCAAACGCGCCAAAGCACTTGTTATGCAGTAACTTCCCGTATTCAATGGTGATTCGCGGGTAGAGCGGTCACAAAACCACCAGGCTGTTTCTTATCAAGTACAAATAAGCACCGGGTCAAGATTCGTCGAGGGTAGATGCACGCTTTCCGAGCGTCTTGGTCGTCCCTTTGCAGTCCCCAGCCACTTTGCGTTGGCTGCCAGTTGGCAGTCGCGCAACAGACCACGCAGCCCGGCGCCCCGGACTTGGGTCGCCCACCCCACCCCGCAACCCCGAGCTTACCACTCCCATCACTCTCTGGGCATCAACAAGAAGACTGCCACTGCCATCACCAGCAATCCCGCCACCCGCTGTACGCTCAGAGGAATCGGCTCAACACCTCCCATGCCCCTGGTATCTACGATAACCGAGACCACCAACTGGCCGAGAATAATGATAGCTAATCCGGCCGCCACGCCCGTACGCTGCAAAGAAAAAGCCACTCCGGTGATGATCGCGATTCCCAGCGCACCAGCGATAGCCAGCATAATACCAGCCTTTGCCGGAAGCTGCATTGAGCTCTTGCCCTGGAAGAGAATAAACATCACTACCAGCACTCCGGCAATGGAACCACCGATGAGGTTTGTCATCAGACCAGTCCGGAGATCGCCGATCAGAGCGCCGGTACGGCTGCTGAGTGCGGACTGGACCCCTATCGCTACACCTGTCGCCAGAGCGCCCAGGGCTCCAAATA
>WSZX01000196.1 GCA_013139935.1 Ardenticatenales bacterium | reverse complement strand
CCTGTCCGACGACGGGTACTGACCTTGGCGTGGCCCGTGGTGATAGAGCAACTGCTCAACATGAGCGTGGGTTTGGTGGATACCTACATCGTGGGCCATCTGGGCGCCGCTCCGCTGGCGGCCGTGGGGCTATCCATGCAAGCGCTCAGCCTTTTCTGGGCGCTTTTCGCCGCAATTGGCGTGGGAAGCACAGCCCTGGTGTCCCGGCACGTGGGTGCCCAGGAACCCGATCAGGCTAACGCGATCGCCCGGCAGTCCGTGCTGCTGGCCCTGTTTGTTGGCGCTCTAGGATCGGGCACGCTCTGGGCGGGCGCTCCGCTCTTTCTGACCTGGCTGGGAGCCGAGGCCGACGTTATTGCGCTGGGCATCAGCTATATCCGCGCCGTTGCCAGCACTGTGTTTCTCTTCTCCGTCCTTTGGGTGGGCTCGGCCGTTCTCCGCGGCGCAGGTGATACGCGGACCCCCATGTTGTTGATGCTGGTTGTCAACGTGGTCAACATCATAGTAACCTATGCTCTTGTGCACGGGTTGGGTCCGCTTCCCCGGCTCGGCGTGCTGGGATCGGGTATCGGTGCCGCGTCCGCTCGCGGTATTGGCGGGCTAGTGATGCTGTGGTTGCTGATGCGTGGTCGCGGCCCGATCAGGATCGGATTCGGCATTCCGAGGCCGGACTGGAGTGGCATCGGCCGTATCCTCCGCATCGGGCTGCCAACGGCCGGCGAGCAAATGCTGATGCGCTTTGGACAGGTTGTGTTGGCCGCCGTCATCACCGGCCTGGGTACGGTTGCCTATGCCGCGCACCAGGTTGCCATCAATGCGCTCTCGGTTGCCTACATGCCTGGCTTTGGATTCGCTCTGGCGGCTACCACGCTGGTGGGCCAGGAGTTGGGCGCAAAACGACCGGACCGGGCCCACCAGTGCGCCCACGAGGCGGTGCGGCTGGCGACGCTGGTCATGGCTGTGATGGGCGTGCTCGTATCTCTGTTTGCGTCCCAGGTGATGGGAATATTCGTGAACGACGCGGCCGTCATCGAGTCCGGTGCACCTATCCTGCGAATCGCCGGACTGGTGATGCCCCTGCTTGGGGTCGGCTTTACCTTCGCCGGTGGGCTGCGTGGCGCCGGCGACACGACTGCGGTGCTTGTTGTCCTGGGTGCGTCGATCTGGTGTGTTCGTGTGGCTGGCGCCTACTTGCTGAGCCCGTCGCTGGGTCTGATCGGTATCTGGATTGCGATAGGGTTGGATTTCGGTGTGCGCTCCACTTTGCTGGCTCTTCGCTTCCGTTCCGGAAAGTGGAAATCTATCCGAGTTTGAAAATGAGCCGCGTGCGATGAACGCGCGCGGCCAGGGCGTCCAACCCCAGGGCAAGTAGAACCTCGTCTGGCCGGCCGGTATTCCCCGGCCGGGCCGCCAGTTGCATGCCGATCCCTTGTGCTTCATGCCAGATGGAGAGCACTAGCGGGCGGAGATCGTAGCTCTTGCCGCGGCGTGCTCGCGGCAGCGTGACGGCGGCCAGCAGCGCATCCACCCGGCCTTCCAACTTGGGCAGTGGTATTAGCACGATGTCGTACTCGGCGGCTTCCAGTTGGGATTGGAGTGATGGTGCCTTGATCGCCACCTCCTCTACCGAATGGATTGTGAGGCCGGGCGGACCGGCCGCCGTCAGCCGCTGCAATAGATCAACCGCAGGAACGTGGGCCTCCAGCCATATGTCGATCAACTCGCACTCGCTGGTGATACCTAGCGGCAGGGCAGCGGCCAGATTAAGACGTGGCTGGGGGTTGAAGCCTTTGGAATAAACGACCGGCACGCGGGCGCGCCGGAGCAACCGCTCCCATGCCTGCGCCAGGTCCAGGTGTCCGGTAAAGCGCATTGGGCCTGTCTTGCCGAATTGAATGCGGACTCTGTGCATGATAATGACCCTGCTTGCAGGTTCACCGCGCCAGCGAACGGCTTTGCGTCCCACCCTCAATGACAGGCATTGGGGGCCGTATTCCGGAGGGCAATCAGCCGTTGGGCATCGCGAGCCCGTTTTCTTCCGTGAGGAAGACGGATCGACGGGGATTCTGGGATCCGACCGCTAGATGACGGTCCCTTGCATGGACCAGGGACCGGCCCAAGAGATGTGAGCATCCACCAACTGGCCCCGAAGGTCGCGCTGGTCTTCGATATAAACGAGCTTGTTTCCGCGCGTTCGGCCACGCCAGCGCCCCTTGTATTGTCCCTCCACCAGCACGCTTACCTCTGTCCCGACCAGGAGCCGGTTGATCTCCCCCACGATCTCGGCTTGCAGGTCGTCCAGGGCTTTGCGACGGTGCTCTTTCTCCTTCTCTGGAACATCGTCCTTCATCTTGCGACTGGAGAGGGTCTCTGGTCGGGGAGAGTAGCGAGCAATGTGCGCCTTGTCCAACCTGAGCTCGGCCAGAAGGTCGTACGTCCGGCGGAACTGTTCTTCAGTCTCTCCCGGGAAACCAACGATGATGTCGGTATGAATGGCTACCTTGGGGATGATGCGGCGTATCCTGGCAATCAGTTGGCGGTAGTCGTCGGCCGTATAGCCTCGTTTCATCGTCCGCAGAATCTCGTCGTCGGCAGCCTGGATGGGGACCTCAATGTGCTCGCACACCCTGGGCAATCCAGCCACCGCATCCAGCAACTCGTCGGTTATCCAGTTGGGGTGGCTGGTGAGGAAGCGAATTCGCTCCAGCCCGTCGACTTTCTGCAGTCGGTGCAACAGCCCTGCCAGCGTGACCTTTTCCCGCAGGTCAAGTCCATAGCGGTCCACAATTTGCCCCAACAGGGTGATCTCCTTGACTCCTTGGAGAGCGAGGGCGCGCGCCTCGGCCAGAATCTCGGCCGGCGGCCGGCTGCGCTCCGGTCCGCGTCGCTGTGGAATGACGCAGAACGCGCAGGCATGGGAACAACCTAGCACGACCGGCAGGTACGCGCTGACGAGCTTGCCCTGCTCGCTGCGGGGAAGCACCAACTCGCCGTCCTGCAATTCATCTTGCTGCGCACGGCTGGCTGCCTGGAGGCCGGCCGCGTCTCGGTCGATCAGCAAGTTTATCAGCGGCCTTGGGTCGGAGGGGGCCAGAAAGGCGTCCACAAAGGGGAACCTTTGGCGCAGAGCTGCCTGCGGGCGCTTGACCCCCACCAGGCACCCCATGAGAGCTATTACCGTTGCCGGCCGGTGCTCCTTGAACGGCCGAAGGCTGAGCAGGCGGTTAGTTGCCCGGTCTTCTGGCTGCTGTCGAACAACGCAGGTATTGAGCACGATCACATCGGCTTCCTCTGCGCGAGGGATCGGCACATAGCCCAGCTTCTCCAGCTCGGCTGCCAGCCGGCGCGAGTCGGCTACATTCATCTGGCAACCATAGGTAGTGATGTGGTACCGCATTGTCAAATGTCCCAATCTCTTGATCCGCGCCCTATCTCTGCTACGGCGGCTTCCCTGCCCTCTGGCTGGCTCCTCTGGCGGGCAATCTGAGGACACCGGCCCTGGTCGCCGGCCCCATCGACAGCTCCCTTCCGCGCGGCCGCGCTCAGGCAATCGACTGCTGTTTGAGTTCCAGTATCTGATCGCGCAGGGCGGCCGCCTTTTCGAACTCCAGTTGCTGAGCAGCCTCCCTCATTTGCTCCTCCAGGTCCAGGATGAGGTGGCTGAGTTCATGTTCGGGCAGACGAACCGCAGTCGCATAAGGTGCGGTGGGCTCGGCCACTTTCTTGCCCGTCAGTCGCATGGTCAGGTCGCGCACCTCCTTGACAACAGTGCGCGGTTCGATATTGTGAGCTTGGTTGTAGGCCGCCTGCTTCTTGCGGCGCCGCTCCGTCTTGTCTATTGCCCGCTTCATCGAGTCGGTGACGCGGTCAGCGTACATGATGACACGACCCTCAATGTGGCGCGCGGTCCGGCCAATGGTTTGGATCAAGGCTTGCTCGCTGCGCAGGAACCCCGCCTTGTCCGCATCGAGGATGGCGACCAGAGTAACCTCCGGAAGGTCCAATCCCTCCCGCAGCAAGTTGATTCCTACCACCACGTCATGGACTCCGAGCCGCAGGTCCCGCAGGATGTCTACTCGTTCCAGCGTGTCTATCTCCGAGTGCAGATAGTGTACCTTTGTCCCCAACTCTGTCAGATAGTCGGCCAGGTCCTCGGCCATCCGCTTGGTCAGTGTGGTCACTAGAACCCGCTGTCCCTTTTCCACTCGCTGGTTGCTCTCGCCCAGCAAGTCATCTACCTGCCCCTTGACTGGCCGGACCTCCACTTCAGGATCAAGCACGCCGGTCGGCCGGATGATCTGCTCCACCACCTGCTGGGAGCACTGTTCTTCATAGGGTCCCGGAGTGGCAGAAGAGTAAATCGCCTGGTCGATCCGCGCCTTGAACTCGTCAAAGCTGAGCGGCCGGTTGTCCATGGCGCTGGGCAACCGAAACCCATAATCGACCAGGTTCTGCTTGCGAGAGCGATCACCGCCCAACATGCCTCGAATCTGCGGGATGCTCATGTGGGATTCATCTACAATCAGCAAATAGTCTGCGGGAAAATAGTCCATCAGCGTCCAGGGCGGAGTGCCAGGAGCCCGCTGGTCAAGAAGGCGAGAGTAGTTCTCTATCCCGGAGCAGTATCCGATTTCGCGTAGCATCTCGATGTCATAGCGGGTGCGCTGTTCAATCCGCTGGGCTTCGAGCAGCAGATTGTTCTCTCGGAGATGCGCTATCCGCTCCACCAGTTCGTCCTCAATGTCCTGGATGGCCAAGCGCAGATTATCATCCGAGGTCATGAATTGCTTTGCAGGGTAGATCTCGATACTGGAGAGCTCTTCTTTCACCTCACCAGTGAGAGTATCGATCTCGGTGATGCGCTCGACCTCGTCACCCCAGAAGCTGATCCGGTACGCCATCTGGGCGTAGGCAGGGTGGATCTCCAGCGTATCACCCCGCACCCGGAAGGTGCCCCGCCGGAGTTCCATGTCATTGCGACTGTATCGTATGTCGACCAGGTGCCGCAGCACCGTACTGTGACGGTATCGCTCACCGGTTGCCAGTCGCAGGACGACCTGCCCGTACGCCTTGGGGCTGCCGATGCCATAGATGCAAGACACCGAGGCCACGATGATCACATCCCGGCGACTGAGGAGGGCGGTGGTGGCTGACAGCCGAAGCCGGTCGATCTCCTCGTTGATCTGAGTCTCCTTCTCAATGTAGAGGTCATGCCGTGGGATGTAAGCCTCTGGCTGATAATAGTCATAGTAGGAGACGAAATACTCTACCGCATTGTGGGGAAAGAGCTCGTCGAATTCGCTGTAGAGCTGGGCGGCAAGGGTTTTGTTGTGGACCATCACCAGCACAGGCCGCTGCACCTGCTCGATGACATTGGCCATCGTGAAAGTTTTGCCCGTTCCGGTTGCGCCCAGAAGCGTTTGATGGTGCAGGCCGCGCCGGATGCCGTCCACGAGGCCGGCAATGGCTTCTGGCTGGTCGCCGGTAGGTATCAGGTCGGAAACGAGCTTCAAGTCAGGCATGACCGGACCAGCTTTCCAAATAGATGGGGTTGCTATAGATCCAGCCTCGCTTGCGACCGGCAAAACGGGCAAAGACTTCCACCCGAAATGCGCCCGGCATCTCGGCCTGGTACAGCAGGTGCGTGGCGTTGGAGGCTTCTGCGACTACCTCGCCGTCCTTGATCAATCTGATGTGGCCCAGAGCCGGAGTGGCGATCTGGAAAGTGGCCCTCCCTTTCCTGGGTCTCATCGAGTCACCCATGATGGCTTGCTGCTTGAGGCC
>WSZX01000531.1 GCA_013139935.1 Ardenticatenales bacterium | reverse complement strand
ATAGCGACGCTCGTGCCTGCTGGCACGGCAGTGCCGGCCGGCACGCCCGTGAGACCCTCAAGTGGGATGGTAGTCTCGGGCATCGCTTCTTCCGTGAGCGGGTTTGGCTGCGTGGCGGTGGCCGGGGGCAATTGGCCCTACTCCCTGCTATCAACTCGCTCGAGTGACTCAAGCAGGGAGCTAGTTTACCATAAATCCTGCCTGCGGAGAAGTATTCTCTCCGACAGGCTGCCAGATATCGTCGCAGCCGACGCCAGGTATGGCAATGCGCGCTTCCTGGGGCAGCCAAAAGGCCAGCTGTGTGGCATTGTCGTCCGTTTGCGCAAAGAACGGGTCCTGTAGCAGGCTCTGGAAACGCCCTCAGTGAAACGTCGTGGGCGACCACGGGTACATGGTGCACGTTTTGCCTTGAAGGAGTCGGATACCTGGGCACGCCCGATGAGATCTTGGCGTTCGAACACCCGCACTGGGGACAAGTCAAGCTGGGAGGCTGGAATACCCTACACGGTAAGCGCGATGCTGATGTCCCGTTTGATATCGCTCGTGCCAGCACTCATCTTGAGCGCACCAAGCCTCCCAAGTCTATTTGACTGGCCTGGCAAGCCCCAACGGGCATTCTCAGGCATCTGGAGATCACCGCTGGAGTCATCTGGCAAGCCTACTGTCATCGCTGGCCCGTCGAGCCTGGCATCCGTTTTCTCAAACAGCGCCTTGGGTGCAACATGCCGCGCTTCCAGAAACAAGAGTCCGGTGATCGCTGGAGTTGGTTGGTTGGTGGCGCTGGCTGTCTGGCTCCTGTACTTGGCTCGTCCTATTGTTTAAGGTCATCCTCTGCCTTGGCAAGAGCCACAAGCCAACTTGACGCCGCCCCGGGTCCCGCAGAGCCTGGGTTCCGTTATTGAGCACTTGGGATCACCGGTCAGGTCCCCCAAGGTGCGCGGAAAGCCATCAGGCTGGCCCCAATGCCGGCCCCGGGTCCCAAAACAGCGCCATCGGGTCGTAAAAAAGCTGCAAGACCGCCCTGCAACTGCTTGAAACTCGATTGTTTATGTACTCATTTTTCCCTGATCCTCGGCCAGCTAGTCACATGTTTGTGAGGGTGTTGAAAAAGGGGCTGCGGCGACGGGAAAGAGAGGCGGGGGTGGCGGAGGGGGGGCAAAGCGCCCCCTTCGCCACCCCCGCCGGCTTTCCTCACCTGCACTGCCCGCAGGCGCAAGTGTGTGCGGCAACGGAACTGGAGAGCGGACAGCGCCTCGCTTGTTTTTCTACACCCTCAGTTTGTCTAAATGCGAGTAGAGTCCTATAATGCGAGCGTCTGCACAGCGCGATTGGCTACGTGACGCCCAAGGACAGGCTGGAGGGTGGTGAGGTCATGATCCTTGCAGACCGCACGCGCAAATCGGCGGAAGCACGCAAGAGGCGGAGCTTGGCCGCCAAGCAAGCCAAGGCCAAAGCTTTCGGTGGTCGACAGCCAATCAGCGAAATGGCGGCAGTATCCTGCGCAGTCTGGTGACCTTTTGGAAAGGGCAGAACTCCAATTTCCGCTGAACCAACACACTTGCGTTGTCTGTGAGAATTCATTTGGGCACGGACCGTGCCGATAGACCGGATGGAGATTCTGTCTGAATCCGTGTCCCAACAGTTTGGTTCCAGCTTGGCCAGGTCAGGAGTCAGAATATGAAACGCAGTTATCTCACCACTCTCGAATGTTCTCGCTGCGGCGAGCAAGCCGATCCCGCACAACTGAATAGCGTCTGTCCCGCGTGTGGCAAAGTGCTCTTTGCCCGCTATGATCTTGAGGCCGCGAGCAAAGCGATGACCAAAGAATCACTTTTGGGACGAGAAAAGTCCATGTGGCGCTACCGCGAGGTCATGCCGGTGCTGGATGATGCCAACATTGTGAGCCTGGGCGAAGGGATGACACCTCTGCTGCACACCGAGCGACTGGGAAAAACCCTGGGCCTGAACGGGCTGTTTATCAAGGACGAAGGCTTCAACCCCACCGGCTCATTCAAGGCGCGCGGGATGTCTGCGGCAGTTTCCCGAGCCAAAGAGTTGGGGGTGACGTCCATTGCCATCCCCTCGGCGGGGAACGCGGCGGCGGCCATCGCCGCCTACTGCGCCCGGGCGGGGATAAACGCCACGGTGTTCATGCCGGTGGACGCCCCCCACATTGCCAAGGGCGAGTCCAAGTTGGCCGGTGCCCGCGTGTACCTGGTCAATGGCTTGATCGGCGATGCGGGAAGAATCGTCAAAGAGAACCGCGAGCAAAACGGTTGGTGGGATATCTCGACTCTGAAAGAACCCTATCGGGCGGAAGGGAAAAAAACGATGGGCTACGAACTGGCCGAGCAGTTCAACTGGAGTCTGCCGGACGTGATAGTCTATCCGACGGGCGGCGGCACCGGGATTGTGGGAATGTGGAAGGCGTTCGAAGAGATGGAGACGCTGGGCTGGATTGACAGCGAGCGGCCCCGGATGGTGGCAGTGCAGACCGAGGGCTGCGCGCCGATTGTGCGGGCCTTTGAGCGGGGCGACGAATTTGCTGAGCCCATCAAAGATGCGCACACCATCGCTAGCGGCCTGCGGGTCCCCGGGGCCATCGGCGACTACTTGATCCTGGATGCCCTGCGGTCGAGCGGGGGCACTGCTGTGAGAGTGGCCGACAGTGACCTGGCGGCGGCCATGCATGAAATTGGGCGCCGGGAGGGCATTTCCTCTTGCCTTGAAGGGGCAGCCACCTTTGTCGGATTGCGTGTGCTAGTGGAACGCGGCCAAGTGGGAGCGGATGAAACCATAGTCCTCTTAAACACCGGATCTGCCCTGACCACGCCGCATGTCCTGGAAGCAGATTTCCCCGTGTGGGAAGAATGAGCGGTGTCTCATCAAACTATGAAAGAAGCCAAAACGCCGCATAGCTAACACACTGGCAAAGATGCCAAATCGCCACCCAAAAGAAAACACGAAAATTGTTCGGCTTGGCAAAGGATTGCTCGACCTCTTGCCGGGCCTTGCTCTGGCAGCGGTCGTAGCCTGGCTGGGAATACGCTCCAGTGAATGGATCGGCCAAGACTTGATGGGTTTTCCCAAAAGCCCAATCTCTGGCATCATGATGGCCATTGTCATTGGGTTGCTATTGGGCAATATCTTTTCCTTGCCTCAGATCTTTCGCCCCGGTATCCAATTTGGCCTGAAACACATATTGCGCCTGGGGATAATCTTGCTGGGCATTCGGCTCAGTATTGGTGATGTGCTAAAGCTAGGCGTTCTGGGCATACCTGTGATTTTGTTCTGCATAACAGGTGGGCTTTTGCTCACAAGCTGGTTGGGCCGGCGGCTCAACCTATCCCCGCGGTTGTGCACTCTGATTGCTGTGGGCACTAGCATCTGTGGGGCTAGCGCCATAGTGGCTACCGGTCCGGCCATTGATGCCGATGAAGAAGAGATCACCTACGCCATAGCCAATATCACCGTTTTCGGGCTTTTGGCCATGTTTCTATATCCATACCTGGCTCACATCTTGTTTGGCCGTCTGCCCACAGCGGCCGGGCTCTTTCTCGGCACATCGATCCACGAAACAGCCCAGGTTGCCGGGGCGGGTTTGATCTATTCCCAAATACACGATGCGCCGCGAGTGCTGGATGCAGCTACCGTGACCAAGTTGGTGCGCAATGTCTTTATGGCCGTGGTCATCCCGCTGATGAGTTTTCTTTATCATCGGAGGCTTGGTGCAGAGAGCGAAGGTCGCCAAGTCAACGCGTTCAACCTCTTTCCCAAATTCATATTGGGCTTTCTGCTTATGGCGGTTATCCGATCTGTTGGAGATGCGACACTTCAGGGCGGTTTGGCCTTTGGCCTCTTTGACTCCTTAACCTGGCACGAGCTTGCAGGAACCATAGAATCCTGGGCTGTCAACTTTTTGGCCGTAGCTATGGCTGGAGTTGGCCTGGGAACATCGCTGAAACGAATGAGAGGGTTGGGTCTGAAACCATTCTACGTTGGGTTTGCGGCCGCAGTCGCGGTGGGGATGTTGAGTCTCGCCGGCGTAAGGGCCATGAGTTGGCTTGGGCTACACTGATTTCGATCTCGCAAAGATACCCGGTGCTCGAGTGAAGACCGGCGAACTTGATCAAGGAGGATAGAAAAACGGCCAGGTGGGCACATCCTATACCGGCAACACGGCCTTTGTCGCCGCCCAGCACCGCCCCGCGGCGCTCAGAATCGTCTGCTGAAACCGGGATGTCCAAGGGCTCTGCGTGAGGATTGCGTGTTACCGTTGAAGATGGCAGCGCCACGGGCGTATCTGTGACTAGTGTGGCAGTGGGGGTTGTGGCAGATGTGATCCGCAGCTTGCCGGTAGCCGAATACCCAACACCACACTAGTGAACCCTTGCTTCGTTACGCCCTCCCGTTCTACCCATTCCCCACCATTCTCCGTTCCACATCGCTTGTTCGCATGGATGGTAGCAAAGCGGTCAAGAGATGCGACTGGTGTGCAGGTTCTACAGGCTGGCGCCCACTTGAACTGCCACGGTCCATCTGATATCGTGGGAGGCAAAGCTGTACCTTCCCATCCTACTGCCCCAGAATAGCGGCGACCTGGTTC
>WSZX01000213.1 GCA_013139935.1 Ardenticatenales bacterium | reverse complement strand
CGGGCGAGGAGCGCGTCTTCCCGGAGGTGGCCTACAACGAGGCGCGCAACGAGTACCTGATCGCCTACACCTTCGGTGTGGGCAGCAATGGTCACATCTACGGCAAGGTGGCTTCGGCCAATTTGGGGACGCTCAGCAGCGAAATCCACATCTGCGACGACCCCTATGACCAGGACTTTCCCGCCGTGGCCGCCGGCCCGGATGAATACCTGGTCGTCTGGGAGGATGGCACCTGGGGCACCGACGACTATGACATCTTCGCCCGGCGGGTGAGCGGAGACGGCACGCCCCAGGGAGCCTCCGGCGGTTTTGAAATCGCCGGAGTCGGCGACAACAAGCTACACGTTGACCCGGCCGTGGCGTATGGGGGAGGCTATGGCTACCTGGTGGCCTGCCGCTACTTCGACGCCGGCACGTCGGGCCAGGACGTGTATGGGCGCTACGTGATGCCGGGTCAGGATTCGGCTGCGGGTGACGAGTTTGCTATAGACAATGGTTCGGCCTCACAGGCCAGTCCGGCAATAGCCTGTGCTCCCTCTGGGGACTGCCTGGTGGTCGAAGAGGACGACTGGCCTGGGCCCGACTTTGAGATTCGTGGGCGGTTCGTGAGGCCCTACCGCGTCTACCTGCCGCTGGTGTTGCGCAACCTATGAGTTAAGGGGAGTCGCTTATACAGCAAGTAGTTCCAGCGCAGCCCAACAAGTCGCTGAACCCGACCGCGCCTCTCGGCGCTCGTCTATCGAGGCGCCTCGGCTTTGGCGCTGATCCTGTTCAGAAGTTCGTTTGTGCAAATCCGGCGCGGCGGGCTAGCTCCTGGCCGTTAGGCAGTCCTGCCATTATGAAGGTGCTGGACCTGAGGGGAAAGCGCAAAGCAAACAGGGCTAGATGATAAGGGAAGCATGTCGGAGTGCCGCTGAAGCAATCCTCTTGGTGATCAACACCAGCAATCGGGAAGCGTACAAGGAGGTCATTCCGAAAGAGTATTTCAGGGAACCTGTGCTCTCCCTTGCAGAGCTTGTGCGGGACTTTGAGAGGATGTCCTTTTATGTCTACAATAGTGAAGGCAAGGTCGTTGGTGTGGTGGCTCTGGAAACTGAGGGAGAGGAAAGGGGAAGGATTCACTGGGTCTACATACTTTCTGAATACCGGAGAAAGGGAATTGGGACCGCTTTGGTAAGCTATGTAGAGCAAGAAGCCACAAAGATAGGGCTCAAGCGGTTAAGGCTTCTCACAGTAGAACAAGGCTACTGGGCGGTCGATTTCCACAAGAAGTTGGGCTACACTCTGACCGAGAGAGTGGCGAGACCTTGGGGTTTTGATGTGTTTCTGGAGAAAGAGCTACCGTTTTGAGGCTTCGACTGGCAGCTTTAGGGCTCGTAGGTTCTAGCGTATCAGGCTGCTCAACACCCGCTGCAGCCGACCCGCCTCCGCTGACGCTCCGGCGGGCGGCTGAGCTTAGTCGTTGCGCACCTGGCGCCAACTGGAGACCGACCACGGTACCGAAATATAGCCCAACAGGATCGGAACCCGTATTTGGTCGGTTCCCGGTGCGAAGCGTGTGTGGCATGTCCGGCCCCTTTTCCAGGTTGTCCGTCAGATATCTGCGAGCGGCGCTCACCAGTGTGTATCGTTCGACAATGAGCTTGCGGCCGGTTTCTCCGAAAGGATGGCCGAGCGGGGCCACGAGGTGCTTTCAGAGGCCGTGGTGGTCGGGGCGTGGCAGGGGAGGCAATCCCCCTGGTGGCTGGACGCTTTGCGGGTCGTGGGCGGCCGGGGGGCGCTGAACAGGTGTAGAACAATAGTGCCAACGGCCGGGGCCAGTTTGCTCAGCGAGTGAATCGGCCGAGTTTGTTGCGTTTGGCGATCTTGGCTCGGGCGAGGCCGCCCATGCGGTGGAAATGGGAACAGCGGGCTAGGGTGAGCTCGTAACCAGGGCGGCCGGAGGTGGGGGAGAGTCGGCGGGCGGCTGACGCAATTCGTTGAGCCGCCGCGACTAGCGAGTAAGGAGTAAGACATGATGAACGCCGTTGAGACTGAAAACCTGACCCGTGTTTTCAACGGTCTGCACGCCGTGGACGGCCTCACTTTCACGGTGAGGGAGGGTGAGGTCTTTGGTCTCCTGGGGCCCAATGGCGCTGGGAAGACTACCACCATCCGTATGCTTACAGGTCAACTGCGCCCTACGGCGGGCCGAGCACGTGTAGTAGGCTACGATGTGGTGAGCGAACGGGACCACCTAAAGCCACAGATCGGCGTCGTCTTTGAGTACCAGAACCTATACGAGCGGATGTCGGGCCGGGAAAACCTGGCTTTCAGTGCCCGGCTCTACGGCACAGAAGTTGACCGGGTAGACGAGATACTTGAGCAGGTGGAGCTAGGGAAGCGAGCTGGTGACCCCGTCCGACATTACTCCAACGGAATGAAACAGCGATTGCTCATCGCCCGCTCTTTGCTGCATCGCCCACGGATTCTTTTCCTGGATGAGCCAACCAAGGGGCTGGATCCAACCGTAGCGCGCCAGATCCGCCGCCTGGTGCTGGACCTGGCCGATCAAGGGGTCACAGTCTTCTTGACTACCCACTACATGGAGGAGGCCGATCAGCTTTGCCGCCGGGTGGCTTTCCTCGACGAGGGGCGTATCGTGGCTCTAGACACCCCTCAGCGGTTGAAGGTGACCTACGGCCAACGCCACGTAAAGGCAACGCTGGATGATGAGGAGTGCCTAACCTTCTCCTTGGATGACCCGAACGATGGGCGGCGGCTGGGGGAACTGGCTGCCGCTGGCCGGATTGTCACCTTGCACTCCGCGGAGGCTACCCTGGAGGAGATTTTCATCAGGCTTACCGGAAAGGGGTTGGCAGAATGAACTGGCGTGTGATCTTGATCGTTGCGCGGAAAGACATCATAGATGCGGTGAAGAATTTGTACATCCTGTTCGGCCTAGTGCTACCCATCGGTATGTCGTTGCTTCTCCGATTGATGTTTGCCGGGCCAGATGATCCGGGTACCCTAACCGTGGTCGTGTACGATCCCACAGGTTCGCGTTTGGTGACCGAACTGCGAGCGCTTCCCCAGGTACATTTGCTGGAGGTGGACTCGGCTCAACAGTTGACGGCCGAGGTGGAGAAAAACGCCGTGGGAGGACTGGCACTGCCAGTCAATCTCGACGCCGCCGTGGACGCTGGAGAGCAGGCAGAAATCACTGTCTACTTGAACCATCGACGCGGAGGTGGAGGGATAGCGGCCTTTCAAAGGTTGGTGGAGCAGCAAGTGTGGGCCATGACGGGGCAGGCTATGCCTGCGCATATCGTCTGGGCCGATGTGACTGCACCGCCAGGATTGCAGGCCGAGAGCGCATTCCGCATGGATCTGTTCCTGTTGACCATGTTTCTGGTGATGGCTTTGGCTATGACAGGGGCTTTCGTAGTACCGCTGTTGTTAGTGGAGGAAAAAGAAAAGCATACCCTGGAATTCCTGCTGATATCACCAGCTGGCCCGGCCGAGGTGGTGGCTGGTAAGGCCCTGACTGGGCTGGTTTACAGCTTGCTCATCGCTGGAATACTGATTGCCCTCAATCAGGGTTGGGTGGGAGACTGGCCGGTGACCCTCCTGGCACTGCTTCTGGGAGCGCTGTTCATGGTTGCAGTAGGACTCCTCATGGGCAGCGTATGTCGGACCACGATGCATGTGAACACTTGGTCGAGCATTGTCATGTTGGTTCTGATGGCGCCGAGTTGGCTCATCGCGTTACAGATGCCAACGGCCCTAGAAACAGCTTTGCGCCTGATCCCTACCCATTACCTGGTAAAAGTCCTGAAACTGGCATTGACCGGTGATGCCTCTCTGGTGCAGGTGTGGGGCGATCTGGCGCTATTGCTCGGAAGCGTGGTCTTGGCCTTCGCCGCCGTGGTTTGGGCGCTGCGACGGGAGGATAGATAGCGAACTTTACCTAACAGCGTGTGGGAAGCTGACAATCCAGTTTTCTGCTTGTTTTGGGACAAAGGGCGGCCTAACCAGCGCACGCACCTGTCTTGCTTGACGTTGGGCGGACCAATACCGAGAGGTCTTATGATTCTACTCACGACCAATCTTTCTGATCCACTGCTTGAATTGGTCCACGATGACAAAGCCCCTATAGATGCTGTCGAGGTGGGGCCGTGGTTCAGTGTGCAGCAGATTCGTGATTATCGGCAAATGCTGCCCGAACTTCCATTTCACTTCCACGGTGCCGACTTGATAGAGGGAGTGGGTCTAGTCCCAGGTGCCATTTCAAGAATAGCAGCTTACCTGCATTGCACTGAAAGTCCTTGAGTATCTATGCACGTCACGATGTGGCTACCTGGTATGGTTGGGCTGATGTTGCGCCGTGGATGGCGAATGCCTCTACCCAATCCTGAGCGGGCCACTCGACGGTTTGTCCAACGAGTGAGAAGGCTAGCACGCTCCATCCAAGTGCCTGTGATTCTAGAAAACATATTACCATTGCCCTTCTACGGCTACGATTTCGAAGTGCAAGCCGAACGAATCACTGAGGTGCTTGAGGGGGCTGAGTGCGGTTTCGTGTTGGGCACTGGTCACGCCCGTGTATCGGCCGCGGTGTTGGGAGTAGATGTGTATGGATATTTGAGCGGCTTGCCACTAGATCGTGTGGTGCAAGTGCACGTCAGTGGGCCACGAATGCGTGACGGGCGTCTTGTTGATGCGCACGAGGCATTACAGGAAACTGACTTTGCGCTGCTCGATTTCGTGCTAACGAGAGCGCATCCGCAAGTGGTTACTCTCGAATACATACGAGAGCGAGACGCTCTCCAAGAGCAACTCTTTCGCTTGCGTGATGTTCTGAATTCTCATAATGGTCTGTCTTGAGGAAGAAACTTGTATGCTAATGCAAAAGGCCGCCCGACAAGTCGCTGGTGTGTCCTGATAGGCTGTCGTCTGCTAGCCGGTCCCGAAGGGAATCCAGTCGCGGTAGCGGTCAGGCTGCAAGTCGGACAGGCCATGGCCCGGTCGATCGGTGCAGATGAGCCTCGCGCCAATGGCGCATACATCAGCGGGGTGCTCCAGACCCGACCCTGCTCCACCGTGAAAGAAAAACACCGGTTTACCGGAGGGATCCCCGTATTGGGCATACCCAATCGTTCGCCCATCTCTTGGGGTCAGTGTCCCATTGGTTTCGCTGGGCGGCTCCGTCTGCAAAGGGGCAGGCTCCGGCTCGACACGATGGCCGCACCTACTCCAACGCCTCCCCCATTCGCTGCAAGCGGTTCAGAGCCTGATCGTACCTCGTGCTCTCGTTTGCCCGGTCGCTCAGCCGCTCGCAGGGAAAGCCATCGCACTGATAACAGAACTCCAATCCCTTGTCGTCAACGCAGCACCTGAGGATCCAGCAGTCGGCCGACCAGTGCACCGAGCGGTCCTCGCGGCAACCTTTGCAGTACATGGATCGCTCGAGGACCTCTTTGACCCCTTCGCCCGGCTCTAGCCACTCCATCTGCCGGAACCAGGCAACGATGCGCTGGGCCGCCTCGGGGTCGTGCGGGACCTTGCGTATGTCACAGTCGCCGCAGTCAATGCCGCAAGCGCCGATCATCTCGCTCTGCGCTCCCGCCGCCATCCGCCCCTACTTCAGTGTACCTCGCCACCTGGCCGCGGCTCCTCGGCGTGGAAGCGGCGAGCCACCTCGGCAACGACTGGTCCCGGAAGCGTGAAAACGCCGCCGGCTGATCCGCGCGTCAGGAGGGCCTCTCTTTCCGCGTGAAATGAGAAACGACCTCTCGGTCGATCTCGTTCCAGAACTCTTCCCGCTCCTTCCCGTAGGCGGTTGCCACCTGGCTCTCCAACTCGTCGTGCCGATGTCGCCGCGAGAGAAGGCCCTTCAACAGTCCCGGCCGCGTGTCCTCCAGGTAACGTGTCAGCCACTAGCCGCGCACGTATGAG
>WSZX01000083.1 GCA_013139935.1 Ardenticatenales bacterium | reverse complement strand
ACCGTCTGGCGAACCTGTCGGACGGACGCTACATTGTGCGCACCGTCCGCGACAACAACCGGCCGGCGGTGGAGGATCTGGAACCGACCCGGCCACTCCACCTGCTCGAGGCCGCTCCGGATGGCCTGGTCGGTCAACCCGGGCAGGCACCGCCGGGCGATGTCCAGGGCGGCTAACGCCACCGTGGCATTGATCACCTGATGCTCACCCAGGAGAGGGATATGATAGCGGCCTCCCGGCCGACCGACACAGTCGGGGCAATCGGCGTAGAAGCGTTGCCCATCCAGATCGGCGTGGCCCGATTCATATTGCCAGTCCCGGCCAACAAGCATCAATGTGGCGCTCTTTTCGGCCGCGATCCGCTCCAGCACAGCCAGCGCTTCCTCAGGCTGCGGCGCGCTGACTAGAGGCACACCAGGCTTGATGATCCCACCCTTCTCAGCAGCGATTTCGGCGAGCGTCTCTCCAAGAAGATGGGTGTGGTCATAGCTCAACGAAGTGATAACAGATACAAGGGGGGAGATGACATTGGTGGCATCGAGCCGGCCGCCCAACCCCACCTCAATCACCGCCACCTCGACCTGGCAGCGAGCAAAGTGCAAGAATGCCAGCGCAGTGATCAATTCAAAGGTGGTGATGCCTTCGACTTGGGCCACGGCCGGCCGGACGTCCGACACGAGGCTCGCCAGTTTGGTGTGCGATATCTGGGAACCATTCACCTGAATTCGTTCAGTGAAGGACTGGAGATGGGGCGAGAGGTACAGTCCGGTTCGCAGGCCGGCGGCAGACAACGCGCTGGCGGAAATCGCGGCCACCGAACCCTTGCCCTTGGTGCCAGCAATGTGGATGGATGGATAACCCAGATGAGGATTCCGCAGGAGCGACAGGAGACGCGCCGGTCGGGTTGGGTCGATCACGCCCGGTGCATACCGGTACTGCGGCTCGACCTCATAGTTGGTAAAGCTGTAGATATAATCCAGCGCCTGTGTGTAAGAGATCGTCATTGTCCCTTTGTGCCGATCCGCCAATCTGCGGATGATGGCGAGCGCGGTGATTGTATCGAATCGAGGGTGAAATGCAAGGGTAGCGGCGGAACAACGTGTTTGACACGCTCCTGGCGGTTTGGTACACTGGCTCGCAATGGATGCCTGCACTCGCCGGCCGCAGAAAAGGCACGTCAAGAGCCTTGGTGGAGATCCCCTTTGCGTATCCCTCGCCTGCTAGCTATCGCTCTATCCTTGATCGGTTTGGCGGTGATCATCGCCACCTTGTATGGCACGCTGAACCTTGACCGGAGCCTCGTTAGAGACGCCGATTTCAGCCTGAATACCATCACGCCCAATGCGGATGGAGATCGGGATGTCACGCGCATTCAATATACGCTCTCGCGCAGCGCGAATCTGTCCATCTACTTTAGCGACGAGGACGGACGCACATACTTTTTTCGGCGGGATAGGCGGCGATCAGCAGGCGAGTACGAAGTTCTGTTCAGCGGTGTGGTGGAGGGCTTTGGCCGGCCGGGAGAACAGTTCGAGGGATTGGTGGAAACTCGCTTGCTGCCTGATGGCAAATACACCTGGTTCATTGCAGCTACTGACGCAGCCGGAGTAGTGGAAAAGCAAAGCGGCTGGCTGACCGTGCGCGACGGGGCACCGCTCGTCCCGGACATTCAGGGATTCAGCGCCGCCCCTATGCATTTCACGCCAAACCGGGACGGCATCTCGGACCGAGTCACGATCAACCTCTATCTGCCCAAACCGGCCCAGCTGAGAGTGTTCGCGCTGGGCGAGGATGGTGTGGAGTATCCCATTGACGAAGTGGAGCGGGACGTGCCGCCGGGCGAGGCGGGTATGCACGAATTCGACTATGCGGGCGGAGTGGACGACGGGGTCACCCCGCCCCCGGACGGATCCTATCAGATATGGGCAGTAGCCGAGGATGACGAGGGGCAGCGGGTCAGCAATACAATCGAGCTGACGCTTGAGCACGGTGGTATCCCACGGGCGGACATTGTGCAGGCCAACGTAGAGTGGTCAGCCAAGACGGTGGTGCTGTGTGATACGCTCTACTTTACGCTGACGGTGGAGAACTATGGCGATGCGCCCATCCGAACTTCAGGGCCCCCTCCCGGCACTGTGTATGACAGCGATTGGAATTTCAACAAGCTTGGTTGGCACGTAGAGTCGGGCGCCTGGAGAGTGGCCATTGGTTTCGACAACCAGTTGAGTGACTATCCACACCGCTGGGCGGTGGGCACCAGAAACGATCTGGTGCAGATCGGGGAGCACTGGTACCTTCCGGCCGGCGAGCGAGCGACAATCACCGGCGGCATACGATTTGTCGATCTGCCGGCCCGCAACCCGTCCTACTATTGGGCCGGCCTGATCCACGAGGATGTAGAGATCAGTCGATTCAACAATCGAGTCGATCCCCTGTTCCTCACCATCGGTGCCATCGATATCAACGCGCCGGGTCCCTGCCCAAGCCGGACACCTGAGGTCAGATCCGGCGGCTAGGCGATGCTGGATCTCGCCGTTATCATTGTCTCCTGGAACGTGCGCCAGTTGGTGGAAGAGTGCCTGGCGTCAGTGTACCAGAGCCTGACGGCTTTGGGATCGGCCCGCGGAGGACCCGGGCTGGCAACCTCGGTCTGGGTGGTGGACAACGATTCGGCCGACGGCACGCCGGAAATGGTGCAGGAGCTTTACCCGCAAGCTCGACTGATCGCGAACACCGAGAACCTGGGCTTTGCCGGCGGGAATAACCAGGCGATCGAACGCTCACTGCCCGAGACCCCTCGCTATCTGATGCTGCTCAACCCCGACACGGTCGTCCGTGGCAGGGCATTGGAGACGCTGGTCAAGTTTCTGGACCGCACACCCAATGCCGGTATGGCCGGAGCACGACTGGTGCACGGAGATGGGTCTTTTCAGCACAGCGGCTTTCGGTTTCCAGGATTGGCGCAAATCCTCTTGGACCTGTATCCTCTTCCGGCACGCCTGCACGAGACACGCCTGAACGGCCGCTACCCAAGATCCTGGTATGAGGACGCTGCCCCGCCGTTCCAGATTGATCACCCACTGGGAGCGGCGGTGATGGTTCGGCGCGAGGCCATAGCGACCGTGGGCCTGCTGGACACCCGGTTTTTCATGTACTGTGAAGAGATCGATTGGGCGATGCGAATGAAGACCGCCGGCTGGGACATCTATTGCGTACCGGAGGCCGAGATCATTCACCTGGGCGCTCAGAGCACCTCTCAGATCGAGGCGACTTCATTCGTGAACCTGTGGCGCAGCCGCTGCCGACTATACCGCAAACACAGCTCCCGCCCTCGGATGTGCCTGGCACGCTGGCTGGTCCGGCTCGGAATGAGAATCAAAGCACTCCAGACCGATTCGGAGACGCTGAGGTCGGCGTACCGGGAGGCTAGGGATGCGTGGAACTGCGAATGAACGAGATTGCAGCCGTGATCCTGGCGCTCAACGAGCAGAAACAGATCAAGGAGTGTGTCGCAAGCGTCCACTGGGCGCATCGCGTCGTCGTATTTGACACCTATAGCACCGATCAGACGGCCTCGCTGGCCCGCTCAGCCGGCGCAGAGGTCATGCAGCATCGGTTTGAGAACTATGCGCAGATTCGTAACGCGGCGCTAGAGGCGGTCCAATCCGACTGGATCTTTTTCATAGATGCAGACGAGCGGGCAACGCCAGTGCTCTCGGCCGAGATCTACGAGGTAGCGGCCAACCGGCCGGAGAACGGCTGGTGGGTTCCGCGGCACAATTACCTGTTCGGTAAACTCACCCTGGGTGCGGGTTGGTACCCGGACTATCAGATGCGGCTGATACGTCGTGGAAAAGGAGTTTATGACCGTCCGGTGCATGAGGTAGTCATCCTAACTGGAGATGCTGGCTATCTCCAGAACCCGCTGCTTCACTTTAACTATGAAACGGTAGCAGATTTTCACGCCAAGCAGGCCCGCTACTCTGACTATGACGCCGAGAGGCTGCACAGTGAGGGTCTACGGCCCCGGGCGTACAGCCCTGCCACGCAGTTCCTCCACCATTTCTATTGGCGATTCATCAGCCTTCACGGGTATCGGGACAGGCTACATGGGCTACGACTCTGCCTATTGACCGCCTGGTATGAAGCGATCACGTATCAGAAGCTCAGGCGATTGTGGGCAGATTGACGCACCCCCAGGTTCATGCTATACTGCCCTGAATTCTGACCCGCGGGCTCTCCGGTCAAGAGCGTGAGGTCTGCGGTGGAAATCCGGAGTCGGAAGGTGAACACGCCAGTTCTGGTTCTCAACGCCAACTATGCGCCACTAAACATCTGCACTACCCGCCGGGCTATGGGGCTGCTGCTTATGGAGAAGGCGATGATCGTCTCCAACGGCCGGGGAGTGATTCGCACGCCGTCTACGACCTTTCTGCGGCCATCTGTCATCCGACTTGGATATATGGTCAAGCGGCCGCGCCCCCGTATGAAACTCACCAAGAGGGAGATCCTGCAGCGGGACAACTATACGTGCCAGTACTGTGGTCGACAGGGCCCCGGACTGACCATCGATCACATAGTCCCACGGCACAGGGGCGGCGCCCAGTCATGGACAAACCTGGTCACTGCCTGCCAATCCTGTAACCGGAAGAAGGGCGGCCAATCGGCGCAGGAAGCCCAGATGCACCTATGCCGGCGGCCCTCCGAACCCCCGGCTACAGCAAGCTATCTCTACCGCCGGCATCTGAAGACAAACCAGGAATGGCTTGTGTTTGTCGAGGGATGGTAGGCTCGGCTACGGCCGATCAGGCGCTGTTCTGGCGAGCCGCAGCCACGATTCTTGGCAACCCCTGCTCAATCTGTCGCTCCAACTCGTCGGCTGTCCGTCGGTAGTCGTTCAGCGAGCCACCATACGGGTCCCGGATGTCATAGGGTGGACCAGCCATCTCTGTCAACCGAAAGATCTTGGCAGCCGCCGATGGAAACTCGGCGCGCAGCACTTTGGCGTGGCTGTCCGTCATCGTGAGCACCAGATCCACCCTTGCCAGCAGGGCTGCATCCGCGTTACGGGAACGGTGGCGGCTCGTATCCAGTCCGCGCTCCCGCATCACTGCCACGCCGCTCTCGGTGGCAGGGAGGCCATCCTGGGCCCAGGTACCGGCAGAGATGATATCCCACTCTCCGGGGATTCGCTCTTGCGCCAGCCTCTGCCGCAGGTAAGCCTCGGCAATTGGCGAGCGGCAGATATTGCCGGTGCAAACGATAAGGATTGATGGCATCGCTTTTTCCTTGTCGCGCCTGACGCGGCGTCAAAGGGTGATCATCTCGACGAGTGCAAGCAGACCGCCGGAGACAAGCGAGTGCCCACCGAGGACAATCGGGACAGAAGAAGAGAGCGCGCCGGCGGTGAAGGCTCTCAGGAATGGCTCCTGGACGCGATCAACCCATCCCAGGTCAGATGCATACCGGTCTTCCGCCGAGGGCCAGAGACCCCGGTGGGCCAGTATCACGCGGTTGTCAAGAAAGATGGCATCGGCCCACTCTTCCAGAGCACGAAAGAATGCGTCCATGCCCACCTGTTCCAGATACGCTCCCAGAAGCGATTTGACCTGGCCGCCCGCCTGGCGCCCGCTGGCAACCATGCCCCGTTCTTCGGCAATCAGGCGCACCCAACAGAGAGTCTCCCGCTCCAGCGCAGCCCAGGTGCTCGATGCCACACGGCCGGCGACCATGATGTGTTTGCCCTCAGAACGCAAAACCGCCAGCGCCTGATCCAACCGGCCAGTGTCGAGGTCCAACTCGGCCAACTTGGCTGCCAGATGTTGTCCGCATCCCGGATGACGAGAAAGGATCATGAGGTCGGTCGGAGTGTCAATGTCCAACCGGCTGGCGGCCGAGACAGGCAGGGTGTCGGCCGGCAAACCCGCCTCCCGATGGAGCACCCAGGCAATCGCGTTGTCGCGAGCCACCCGAGGAGCATACTCGGCCAGGAGACTGGCGGGAGTGAACGCAGCCCAATCCGCGGAATGCAAGTTGTTAGTTATCAGCAGTCTCTCGGCCGCCAAGGTCTTTTGCGCAATAGCCGCCACATCGACTGAGTTCAGCAAAGGAGCCGCCCCCGCCCCCATGTAGAGGACATGGGTCAGACCATAGTGGCCGATAACACTAGCCAGCCGGCGCCCGAAATGGAAAGGATGACGGGTGTCATCCAGATCAACAACGCAATCAAGCGGAAGGCTACTAGCCCAGAGCGGGTCATTGGTGACGACGATGAGTTGGTCAAAGAGACCCGTGGCTTGAGAAGCCACCAAGGTATCCAACGCGGCCGCTTGACGCGCATCCTGCATCCAGCGGCACGCTGGCCCTGGGGCGGCGACAGAGCCCACCATGACTACCAACCCCAACTTGGCCACTAACTGCGCCATGGCATCTCCTCGGCGTCGGTTGAGGACCTCAATGGAAGGTGGATTCCAGCGGTTCGACGGCTGACGCGACTATGAGAGAAGCGCCACCATGCCGCGCGGGTCGGATGCGGCAGCGTGCCTTGGGCCACGATTCCAATGGTTCGATCAGTCCAACTCTGGGATGAGCAGACCGTAGCCCTTGTCGCTACGGGAGTACAGCACGTTGATGCCATTCTCCTCCAGACTGAAAAAGACAAAGAAATCATGCCCCAACAGCTCCATCTGCTCAATGGCTTCTTCCTGCATCATGGGCACCACCGAGAATCGTTTGACCCGCACAATCTCGCCGGTGTCTTCCTCGGCTTCATCCTCAACGAGCGGCAATCCCAAATCCTCCGCCGGAACAGTGCGCCGTGCCCGTTGCCGTTTGCCCTTGTACCGGGCGATCTGCCGATACATCTTGTCCACGACCCCGTCAATCGAGGCAAACATGTCCCCGGTTCGCACTTCCGCCCGCAGGATTACCCCACGATCGCTGCGAATCGTGAATTGCGCGACCTGGCGATCAGCAGCGCTCCTGGCGTTCTCCAGCGAGAGGTCCATCCGAGCGCTGGCAACGTCGGGCAAAAAGCGGTCCAGCTTGCCAGCTTTGCGCTGCACATATTCCTTCAGCCGCTGCGTGAGCTCCATATTGCGACCCGTTGTCTGTAGTTCCATTGTGCCGTAACCTCCTCAGAAAATGGCCTTGGGAATCCGATCGCTCTGCCAGAAACCGGCATCTCCGATTGCCCCAGTAACAGGATCCCAACCTGCCCGGGCGAGCGTAAAGGCGTATACATTGGCTGCGCCAACCGTGCGCAAAACGCCGGCGCAGGCATCTAGCGTGGAGCCGGTGGTGCATACATCATCCACCAAGAGAACCGAGCGCCCCTTGACACAGGGTGCACCGGCCGCGAAAGCGCCGGCAACGTTCTTGCGCCGGTCAGGCGCGCTGAGTCTGGTTTGCGTCTCTGTGACCCGGGTGCGCTCAAGTCCTTGCGCAAACACTGGAAGTTTGATGGGAGCCGCCAGTTCCCGAGCGAGGAGAGCAGCCTGATCATACCCACGCTCGCGCAACCGTGCTGGGTGGAGCGGAACAGGCATGATGCAATCCACTGGAAACGGATCCTCGTTCCACGCGGAGACCATCAACTCAGCCAGCGGGGGCGCGAGTTCGGTCCGGCCACCGTACTTGAAGGCGTGGATCGCGCGTCTCATCGCTCCCTCGAGTTCAACGGCTGCCCGCACACCGTCCATTCTCAGAGGCCGGACGGCGCAGAAGGGACAAGCTATCTGGCACGCAGCGGCATCCAGAGCCCGGCCGCACCGGAGGCAAAAGGGGGGTGCGACCCACGAAATAGAGCCGCGGCAAGCTGGACAGAGCAAGTAGTCCACACCACCACAACCCGCGCAAAGCGGAGGGAAAATCAGATCGAGCGCTGCACGCCAGAGGCGAGATGCCGTTGCGCGCCCCCAGTTGGTCGGCGCCATCACGCCGGGCCAGGCTATAAGATCCCCAGAACGCCAGACCGAAGCACCTGGAAGCCGGCCGGTCCCAGAAGCACGAGCAATAGAGAAGGGAAGATCAGGAAGACCATGGGGACGACCATTTTGACAGGCGCCTCCTGGGCCTTCTTTTCCGCGATCTGGCGGCGCTTGACTCGCATCTGGTCGGACTGAATTCGAAGCACCTTGGACAAGCTGACTCCCAACTGCTCTGCCTGCACCACGGCCGCGATGAAGGTGGTCACATCCGAGACCTCCAGGCGGTCCGACATCGATCGCAGAGCCTCCCGCCGAATCCTACCCAATTGGACCTCCTGCAAGACTCGGCCGAACTCTGTCGACAGATCGTTGTTCCATTTTTCGGCGACGCGTTTGAGGGCGGAATCAAAGCCAAGGCCGGCTTCGACACATATCGTCAGCAGATCGAGGGCATCGGGCAAGGCTCGCGTGATGTTGACCTTGCGCCGATCCATCGTGCTCCGGAGCCACATTCCGGGAAGGATGAAGCCCAACAGGGCCA
Organism: Ardenticatenales bacterium; assembly: GCA_013139935.1. Taxonomy (GTDB): domain Bacteria; phylum Chloroflexota; class Anaerolineae; order Promineifilales; family UBA4811; genus GLR113. The sequence continues at coordinate 2,596 of WSZX01000083.1, read as the reverse complement.
TTCCGGCAGCGAACATGATCCGCCGACCGGGCTGCGCCCCGAAACGCCACATCAAGAAGTAGATGAGGGCGGACAGGCCCACAGTGGCGACAAGTCGGATGGCCCAGAATTCGGCCGCCGACAGGCGGCGTGCCAGACCAGAAACCTCGAGCTTGTGAGCAGTGCTCTCCAGCGTTTGTTGGGGAGTGAAACGCACGACCAGATTGGCCAGTCCACGCATCAGCGGGACCAGTATCCGATCACTGAACGAGAGTGATAACTCTACTTCTTCGAGAGATACAGGCTCGTCGCGCGCACCGTACTCGGCCAGCCGGTCCAGCAGCGGGTCACCCTCTGCTCGACGAAGCAACACGAATCCAAAGGCGACCATGGATAGTAGGAAAACCATCAGTCCCGCTATCACAATCGGGTCCATGCTACACCTCCCCCCCCCACACTCGTCTATATCTCAATATCAGCCAGTTTCCGCATGGCCACAAAGCCGCTGAAAATCAGAACGAGGCCAAGCGCCAAGACCAGCCACCCGCAGGGCAATACCCCAGGAATCACCCACGGCGACTCGCTGATGAAGAGCTCATTGATATAGCCAGGGTTGGACATCCTCAGAAAAAGCGTCAGCGCCACCGGGAGCCCGCTGATGACATAGCCGGACATCGTCACCTGCGCTGTCAGGGTAGCGATCTCGCCCCGAATCCGGACCCGCTCCCGTATAGTGTGGCTGATAATGGCCAGGATCTCAGCCAGGTTGCCTCCCACTTCCCGCTGGACATTGACAGCCGTAACAACCAAATCCATATCATCACTGGGGATCCGGATCATCAGATTGTCCAACGCCTGTTCCAGAGTCATACCAAGTCGCACTTCTTGCACCACTCGCTCGAACTCGACACTCACCGGTGGAGGGCTCTCGGCCGCAATCGTCTCCATCGCCTGCAAGACGCTGTAGCCCGAACGAAGCGCGTTCACCCAAAGATTGAGTGTGTCGCCAAGCTGGTTGTCGAAATCCTTCAGTCGCTTCTTGGCTGCCTGTTTCACATAGATGCGGGGCGCCATGAAACCAGCAGCCACACCAAACAAGGTAAAAGGAATGCTCTGACCGAACAAGAGCCAACTGATTGCTCCAAAACCCACCACGGACAGCAAGTACAGGACGAGGTACTCGCTCACTCTCAGCTTGAGGTCAGCCTGCTGCAACTGAGCCTTGATGTTTAGAGCAAAGCTGCGCTCTGCTACGGTTTCTTCCAGCCGGTCGGCAAAGACGGAGGTACGTTCCGCCGGCGCCTTGGACACAGCCGCCTCAGTTTTGTCGCCAGCGATTTGGCTCAGTCTCTCATCAACCTGGTCACTCTGTCCGGCTCGTACGGTGGCGATTATCCCACCAATGACAAGCAGGAGGGCTACCCCAGCCAGAACCAATATCAGTGCGGGAGGCATCTCACATCCCCTTGGCCACTAGCGCCGTCGCTGTCCGATGCCAAAAATGGCTGGCGGCAACATGATGCCTGCGGCCTGAATCTGTTTGATAAACTTGGGCCGGATGCCGGTAGGCCGCAGCCGGCCGATGACCTTGCCGTCCTCGACGCCGGTCTGCTCAAAGGCAAAGATCTCCGACATGGTGATGATGTCCCCCTCCATACCTTGGATCTCGGTAATACTGACAACTTTGCGCGACCCATCGCGCATTCGCTCCTCGTGAACAACCAGCTGGATGGCAGATGCAATCTGCTCCCTGATGGCACGCATGGGCAAGTCCATCCCAGCCATCAGGACCATGGTCTCAAGGCGGGCGAGGGAATCGCGCGGGCTGTTCGAGTGGGCAGTGGTCAGGCTGCCGTCGTGCCCGGTATTCATCGCCTGCAACATATCCAGCGCCTCTGCTCCTCGGCACTCTCCAACGACGATCCGGTCAGGGCGCATTCGCAAGGTGTTGATGACCAAGTCACGAGTCGTGATCTCGCCCCGGCCTTCGATATTCGGTGGACGCGATTCGAGCGTGACCACGTGTTCCTGGCGCAATTGGAGTTCAGCCGCGTTTTCGATGGTTACAATCCGCTCATCATTGGGGATAAACCCCGACAAGACGTTCAGCAAGGTAGTTTTTCCGGAACCGGTACCGCCGGAGATCAAAATGTTGATACGGGCAGTGACCGACGCACGCAGGAACTCGACAGCCTCCGGCGTGATACTGCCAAAGCCAATCAGATCCTGGATCGTCAGGGGAATCCTGGAGAACTTGCGGATTGTCACCGTGGGCCCCACTAGAGAGATGGGCGGTATCACCGCGTTCACACGCGAACCATCAGGCAGGCGAGCATCAACCATGGGAGAGCTTTCGTCGATTCGCCGCCCCAGTGGAGCGACAATCCGATCAATGATTCGCATCAAGTGCTCGTCACTCTCAAAGCTGGCGTTGGTTCGTTCGATCTTGCCATCACGTTCAACGAAGATGTTCTTTGGCCCATTGACCATGACCTCAGTAATCGAGTCGTCGGCCAACAATGGCTCCAGGGGGCCCAATCCCAGGATTTCGGCCACAATCTGCTCAAAGAGCCGTCGCCGCTCGCTCCGGCTGAGAACGATGTTCTCCTCCATCAAG
>WSZX01000352.1 GCA_013139935.1 Ardenticatenales bacterium | reverse complement strand
CGGAATGCAATCGGCCGCAATGCCTGATTCACTACATCGTGTCGAATCTGCGCCAGCAGAGCGGTATACATCTCGTGGGCCTCTTTTCGAAATGCCACCAGCGGGTCTTGCTGTGCATAGGCCCTCAAGCCGATTCCCTCGCGCAGGATGTCCAGGTCGGTCAAATGACGAATCCATAGCCCATCAACGCCCTGCAGGAGTATGGATCGATCTCGGCGATAGGTAAGCGAGCTACCTATGGCCGCCTGAACCCTCTCCCTATCTCCCCGGCTCAGACTGGCAGCCGGACCCAGCTCCAGCAGCGTCCAGGTGGAGGCCGGGAGTCGTTCCTTTAACTCGCGGCATAACAAGGAGAACATGCCCGGCGGGGATTCCGCGGCCGCCAATTGGCCCAGCCGGCGGGTGTCCTTGCGCAGTTGGCGCATCACTTCCTGCCCGATGCGCTCTCGGCTCTGCCCGTATGCCTCGGCAGCGCGTAAGCGCAACTGCTCTGATATCTCGTCGGACGCAAGTTCAGTCCAATCATGCGTCCAGGCAGCCTCGGCCAGATCCAGCGGTAGAAAAGCACGGACTGCCTGGAACAGACCTTCGAGATCCCAGTCCTCGGAGAAGCCCTTCGTGTGCTCGGCGACCAACTCCTCGATCTGGGCATCAGCCATTTCCAGTAGGATTTCACCCAGATCATCTAGCTCAAGCACTCGCCGGCGCTGTTGGTAGATGACCCTCCGTTGCTCGTTGACTACCTCATCAAACTCCAGCACCCGCTTGCGGATGTCGAAATTGTACCCTTCCACCCGGGTCTGAGCCTGCTCAATTGACTTGCTGATCAAGCCATGCTCGATGGGCAGATCATCCATGCCCACTCGGTTCATCCACCCCTTGAGTCGTTCCCCGCCAAACCGGCGCATCAGGTCATCTTCCAGGGAGAGGTAAAAGCGTGATGAGCCGGGGTCCCCCTGCCGGCCGGCGCGGCCGCGCAACTGATTGTCAATCCGGCGCGCTTCGTGCCGCTCGGTGCCGATCACATGCAACCCACCCAGCTCCCAGACACGCTGCCGATCGACCCTTTGCTCAGCTTCCGCCTCTGCCAAAGCGCGCTCCCACTCTTCCGGAGTTGCCTCGGTGATCTCAATCCCCTGCCCGCGCATCTTTTCCCGTGCCAGGCCCTCGGGATTCCCGCCCAATAAGATATCCACGCCCCGGCCGGCCATGTTGGTCGCAATCGTCACCGCTCCCGGCTTGCCTGCCTGAGCAATGACAACCGCCTCTCGCTCGTGCTGCTTGGCATTCAACACATTGTGTGGAATACCCTTTCGCTCAAGTTGCCGAGCAAGTCGTTCCGAGGTTTCGATAGCCACCGTGCCAACCAGCACCGGCCGGCCCATCTCGGACATGGCAGCGATCTCATCCACCGCCTTGCTGAACTTGAGTTCCTGATCCATGTAGATCACATCAGGATAGTCAACCCGCTGGTAGAAGCAGCTGTCCCCATCGGGCGAGTGATAGGTCACCACATCCACCGAGTCCGGACGCTCCTTGACGGTGATCAGCTCTCCGACCCGGGCCCGATATTCCACGTTTGTTGGCAGCACGGTCACATCGAGGGAATATATCTCCTCGAACTCTTCCCCTTCAGTCGCCGCGGTGCCGGTCATCCCGGCCAGCTTTTCGTACATGCGAAAAAAGTTCTGGTAGGTGATGGTGGCATGGGTCAGGTTCTCTCGCTGAACGGCAACCCCCTCTTTGGCCTCAATGGCCTGGTGAAGCCCCTCTGAGTAGCGCCGGCCGTACATCATCCGGCCTGTGAACTCGTCGACAATGAGGATCTCCCCGTTCTGAACCACGTATTCCTTGTCCAACTTGAAAGCCACGTTGGCGCGCAGCGCGTTGTCCAGATAGGGAAGCAGTTCAGCGTGATCCGGACCATAAAGATTGTCTACGCCGAGGGTGGACTGGACCTTTACAATCCCCACTTCGGTCAGAAAGACGTTGCGAGTTCGCAGCTCATAGACATAATCACCATCTGGGCTCTCGGCCTCGATACTCTTTTCGCTGCTGGGCTTGAGCGAGCGGACGATTTGTGCGAACTTTCGATAGTAGGGCGACGCTTCTTCCGCAGGGCCGGAAATGATGAGCGGGGTGCGGGCTTCATCGATCAGGATATTGTCAATCTCGTCAACTATGGCATAGTGCAGCTCTCGCTGGACGCATTGAGGGAGATCATACACCATGTTGTCCCGGAGATAATCAAAGCCGAATTCGTGATTGGTGCCATACGTGATGTGAGCGAGATAGGCCTCCTGGCGAGTGCAAGGACGCAAGTTCTGGTAGCGCTCGTCATCGGACGAAAACGAGGGATCGAACAGGAAGGAGCCACCCGCCGCGGCCGCGCGAGATGACTGAATGACACCCACCGTCAACCCGAGGAGATGATAAATGGGACCCATCCATTGGGCGCCGACCTTGGAGAGATAGTCGTTGGGTGTGACCAGATGGACCCCTTTGAGAGAGAGCGCGTTGAGATAGAGCGCGAGGGTAGCGGCCAGCGTTTTTCCCTCGCCAGTCTTCATCTCCACTATCGTGCCCTGGTGCAGGATGATTCCACCGATGAGCTGCACGTCATAGTGCCTGAGACCGATCGTGCGGCGGCCCGCTTCTCGCACGGCCGCAAAGACCCCGGGCAAGAGATCGTCCAGCGTTTCACCCTCTCCCAGCCGGTTCAGGAAAACGCCTGTCTTGGCGCAGAGTTCGCTGTCGGAAAGCTCACGATAGTCCGGCTCTAGCGCATTGATGGCTTCGACGGTCGGCATCAGACGCCGGATATCGCGCTCGTTGGCGTCAAAAAGCCTACCGAAAACCGCTCGTAGTCCACCCAACTATCGCACCAACCTCATCAATGGCCACAAGAACAAATCGAGGATCACGCCCCGTTTCATCTGCCTGCGAACCATTCTATCACCAGACTGTCACTCGTCAAACATCTCCCCAACACTGTGCCCATGGTGCGCCCGCCGAATCACCTCCCCGAGCAACGGAGCCACGGGCAGGATCGTCATATTTGGCAGTCGCTTTTCGGATGGGATGGGAACAGTGTCAGTCGTAACGATTTCGTTGATGGGCAGCCGCGCCAATCGCTCAACCGCTGATCCGGACAAGAGTGCATGGGCGAAACTGAGATAGATGCTGTTTGCCCCCTGCTCCAGAGCGATCGTCACCGCCCGCTCCATCGAACTGCCAGTGTCTACCTCGTCGTCCACGACAATGACATTCTTCCCTCCAACATCTCCAATGATGGTCAGCGCCTCGGTTTCGCAGCCGCTTCCCCACCGCTTCTTCTCCACAAACGCCAACTGGACCCTGAGCTTCTCGGCGAAATTGCGACCTCGCTTGGCAAAACCGAGGTCCCCCGTCAGGATCACCACATTTTCCAACCGCTTGGCTGCAAAGTAATCGCTCAAGATGTGAAAGGCGGTCAACTCGTCACCCGGTATCCTGAAAAAGCCCTGAATCTGCCCGGCGTGCAGGTCAATGGTGATCCAGCGATCAGCACCGGACACCTCAATCATGTCGGTCACCAGACGGGCCGTAATGGGGACGCGTGGCTGATCCTTCTTGTCGGACCGGGTGTAGCAGAGATAGGGAATCACGGCCGTGACCCGGCTAGCAGAATCCCGCTTTAGGCAGTCGATCAGGATGAGCAGTTCCATCAGATTGCG
>WSZX01000149.1 GCA_013139935.1 Ardenticatenales bacterium | reverse complement strand
GCGGCCGGAGCGCCTCGGGCAACCGGCTAGCAGAGGACAGCTTTCAGGAGACACCATGCGATGGCTAGAGGCAGGCCCTTCCTGAGAAACCCGTCCTTATAGTCTCTGCCAAACAATCCAACGTTGTTCGCTCTTGGAGGGCTGGCATTCCCGGGTAGAAGCGAATGAGCTGATCGTTGGCAGCTCTAGGAAAGACATGAATGTGAACGTGGGCAATCTCCTGACCTGCCACGATACCGTTTGACTGCCAAATGGTCAACCCATCTGGACGTAAACTGTGCCGTATAGCTTGCGCGACCAGAACGACGGTCTGGAAAAGGTGCGCTGCTATCTCGGCGTCTAGTTCATAGATAGTCAGATAGTGGGTTTTCGGAATGACCAGTACATGCCCGAGGTTTGCCTGTCGTTGGTTCATGAAAGCCAGTGTGTGGTCGTCCTCATAGACTCTACTAGCTTTAAGTTTGCCGTTGACTAGATCACAGAAAATGCAATTATCCAACATCTTTCCCTTGCACTATCATTGCTCGCAATTCCCTGTCGCCTAACTTGACCAGATCCAATAGTTGTTGATATGGATTTCCCCCAAGTTGGAAGTAACGAGCAAACGCCGGTTCTGTCTTGAGTCCTGACAGTTTGATCTGCTGAATCGCTTGACGGGCTTTCTCCCCACCCATGTTGAGGAGACGAGCTTCAATGATCATGTGGCGATAGGCATCTTGCTCTGTTACAGGTTGTGGTTGTCCAAAGATCTCTATGGGGAACCCACCGTAGTTGAAGTTGGCTATTACAGATGATACACTTTTTATCGAGACATTTTCAACACGAAAGCCCTCTTCTAGACCAAAGGCTGATACAGCTAGTTGCTCAAATGTAGCCAAGTCTTGCGCTTGGCATATGATATCCAGGTCGCTGTCAGGAACATCGATATCAAGGGGAATTGTGCCCACTAGAACGGGCGAATACTCCTCCAAAATGTCGAGTACCGCAAGAGATTGGAGTGCGTGGTAGGCTTCTTGCTGGCGATGACTCCCGCGCAGCAAGTGCGAAAGATCATTCCAGTTTGTCTGCAGGTTGGCCATCTTCCTTACTCTTTGCGGCGTGGCTGCCTGACGTTAACGTCAAGGATTCATCCATGTTGAACTAAGCCGGCCGCAATACAGTGCCATTCTATTCAGAGTTCAAGCAAACACGCCAGACGGAAGCTGGCGCATCTCATTGGGCTACATAAGACGATTGTACTCCAGAAGAGCCAGATTCGCCACGTTTCCCCCGCACATTCATCTGCACCAGTGAGTAGCTATGATTGGGTGCGCGGCATTCCGCTGGAACGGCGAACGATTTCATAGATTCCAATCGCCAAGAGTAGAACCGACATAGCAAGGAGCGCATAGCTCAGTCTCGTTCCCTTGCTGTGAGAAATCCACCCGGCTGTCATCAATAGGACGCCATTGAGGACCAGGACAAAGGGTTTGTTTCTCCTGATCGCATAGACAAGCACGCCCACCCCGCCAAACAAGTAAATGCCAGCAATAAAAAGCTCGAGCCCCCAGATAACCACGAATCCCTCCGCTGGTTCCGGGAACCCTCCAGCAGGAATATCCTGGCCGGTAATGATTGCCGAGGGTTGCAGCCAGCCCAAGTCCTGGGGACACGGTCTCATCCACCCAGCCTGCCAGCGCCACTGCCCCAACCCGGGGTAGTCAGACCGCTGACCTGCGCGCACCCCAAAGTGGAGGTGGGTCCGCAGTGGATGCTCTGCACTGCCACCGTTTTCATCCGAATCACCCAGAAATCCGATCAACTCCCCCTTTGCCACCGGACCCGGTTCTATCTGCCATCGACTGGGGCTGAGGTGGCCGTACAATGAATACAGATTGGCCAGAGGATGGTCGATGATGATCAGCCATCCATGTCCCTGCATCGGGCCTGAAAAACTAACCTGGCCGTCAGCCATGGCATAGACAGGGGTGCCAGCCGGCTGGAGAGAATCTTCGGCCGCGTGGTACTCGAACCCAGACTGGCCCATACTTCTGCTGACCTGTCCGTAGGCGGCAAAGCTTGTCGAGAATCGTGCTGCATAGACCCTCCCGTCCAAAGGGAATCGGAAGTGGAGATTATCGTCCCTGGCAAACATCTCCGCGTCAGATCGGTCTACCGGGAAGAATGACGGGCAGGATTCCGCCGACGGCGCGCAGCCGGCAAGCAGCAGGATCAAGAGAATAGAAGTGGCAAATATACGTAGATTGAACATGCCTTCTTCCTGACAGGCTCTATGGATGGCTAGCGGTTCATGGGTGTTCGCAGAAGGTAACGATATCTCCGATGTCGTTCGCGAGGCAAGTGGGCGATAACTTGAAACGGCGGATGAGTACCACAAGATCGCCCATAGACCCACCAGTATTCATGGCCACCACAAACGCGATAAACGAGGGTGTAGAAAAACAAGCGAGGCGCCGTCCCCTCTGCAGTTCCGCTGCTGCATATGGAAAGCTGACAGGGGTGGCGAAGGGGGAGCAAAGCTCCCCCTTCGCCACCCCTGCCTCTCTCTCCCGTCGCCGCAACCCCTTTTTCAACACCCTCATAAACAAGACCCAGTTTTACGGAACCAGCAGCATGAGCAGCAACCCCACAGCGTCTATGATTACGAGCGGGCCAACCGCAACCAAGGCGTATTGGCCATCTCTTCCGCCAGACCGGTTTTCTGCGAGACCAACTTGACCGATTCGTCCATTGTTCTCACCTCCTTTCCTGTGAAGCTGTCATTGACCCTTTGTCACCGGCAGTTCAGCGGTGCAGTGTGCGCAGCGGGTGGCCTTGATTTGGATAGTGGACAGACAATACGGGCACTCTTTCGTTGTCGGCTCGACTGGTGGCGCTTCCTCTTCTCGCTTCATCCGGTTGATGCTGCGGATGAGCAGGAAAATCACAAAGGCAACGATGAGAAAGCTGACGA